>CAXFCV010000276.1:0-2637 GCA_964000975.1 uncultured Rhodospirillaceae bacterium
AGCCTAATGCTGGCAGTCAGGGAGAATATGCCGGACTTGTCGCGATCCGCCGGTTCCATGATGCTCACGATGACCAGAACCGGACAGTCTGTCTCATCCCAAATTCCGCCCATGGTACCAATCCAGCGAGTGCTGTGATGGCCGGCTTCAATGTTGTTGCTGTAGAGAGTGATGACAACGGCAATGTAGACGTGGATGATCTGAAGGCCAAGGTTGATGCAAATGCGGCGGAACTCGGTGCTTTTATGATTACCTATCCGTCAACCCATGGTGTTTTTGAGGAGCGGATAAAAGAAATTTGTCAGATCGTTCATGATAATGGTGGACAGGTCTATATCGATGGCGCGAACCTCAACGCCCTCGTCGGCATCGCAAAAATGTCTGATATCGGCGGGGACGTGTGTCACATGAACCTCCATAAAACTTTTTGTATCCCCCATGGCGGTGGTGGTCCCGGCGTTGGTCCCATTGGCGTCAAGACGCATTTGGCTCCTTTTCTGCCTGGTCACATTGTGGTCGATGGAGTAAACCCCGCAGCCGGAGACACTGAGCAAACGGGTGCTGTATCCGCCGCGCCTTGGGGGTCCGCTATGATCCTGCCTATTAGTTGGGCTTATATCACCCTGATGGGGGGGAATGGGCTCACACTGGCCACTAAGGTGGCGATCTTGAATGCCAATTATGTCGCGCAGCGCCTCAAAGAGCATTATCCCATCGTCTATACGGGGACGAGCGGTGACGTAGCTCATGAGTGTATCATTGATCTTCGTCAGATTGAGGAACGGACGGGTGTAGGCGTAGAAGATGTGGCCAAGCGACTGGTGGATTACGGTTATCACGCACCGACTATGTCCTGGCCTGTGCCCAACACCATGATGATCGAGCCCACGGAGAGCGAAGATAAGGTGGAGCTTGACCGGTTTTGCGATGCGATGATTTCTATTCGAGATGAAATTTCAGTTGTCGAAGATGGTCTTGTCGCTGTCGAGGATTGTGTAACCCGACGGGCGCCGCATACGGCCCGTGAACTCAGTGAGAATTGGGACCGTCCATATCGCATGGAGCAGGCGTTCTTCCCACTGGATTTCGTAAAAGTGGATAAATACTGGCCGGTGGTCGGACGTATTGACAATGTAGCGGGAGACCGTTCATTACAGTGTGCTTGTCCGCCCATGAGCGACTACGCGGAAGCGGCTGAGTAAATGGAACATCCGTAGAGGCTCTAATCTTATCCCGCTGGTAATCAGGACCCATAAGGGCCTATCCACCCTGGTTTTCATATTCTTCAGCGTCCTATCATCTTGAACATAGCATCTCCGTAGACAGCCCGTGCTTCGTCATGTTGGGGCTTCACGGCGGCGGTGAAGGCGTCGAGTTCATCCGGTGTTAGCTCGTTAATTTCGCAGCCTTCTGCTTGGATGGCCTGTTGGCACTCGATAGCCTCTTTCTCGGCCTGGCCCCGTTGGATAGCGATCGCTTCGGAGACGGTCGTTGTTATAAACTGTTTTAGCTCCTCAGGCCAGGAATAGTAGGCCGTTCGGTTCGCAAAGATGCTTCGCGAGATATAGAAGTGGTTCGACATGGTGTGGAAGCGGTGGAACTTGTGAACGCCATAAGTCACTGTATTTGCGAAGGGGTTTTCCTGTGCGTCCAGGCTTCCATCAGTGACCCCCGCTATCGCCTCAGTAAGGTCTAGAATTTTTGGATCGGCGCCCAGGAGTTGGAACGTTTGTGCCTGCACGTCGCTTGGCAATACGCGGATTTTCATATCAGTCATATCTTCGGGCGCGTGAATGGGTCGCAGTTTGTTAGAGATATGGCGGAAGCCGTTCTCGAAGTAGCCCAAAATCTTATAATTGATACGATCTTCCGTTTTGCTGCTGAGATAAGTCCCAAGCTCTCCGTCAATCGCGGCACGGGCCGAATCATTGTCGGAAAAAAGGAAGGGCAGGTCGACAAAACCCAGTTCAGGTACACGGCTGGTAAGATAGCTTGACGATTGATATCCGAGCGTGAGGAAGCCTTCTTCGACGAGGGTGATAATCTCATCGGCGCGGTAGCCGATATCCATGATGTTATAAATATATTTGACGTCCACATCGTCGCCGTAGGCAGCTTCTAATTTACCGCCAATATAATCCAACGCTTGACTGAACGATGTGGAGGCCGGACCGTATCCACCCAGTCGGAAAGTGTATTTTTGAGACATATGTGCCTTCCCCAGTGTCATCATTTAGGTATAAGTTTGAAACAAGAAGTACATTTGGCGCACTGCCGGACCATGTCTTAAACCATGGATCGCGCTCAAAGAACGCCGAATATAGTCTCAAGAATGCCTTTTTTCAGATGAAAGGTCGAGAACAGGTTGGCAAAATATCAGAACGGTCCGCTCAGATACAAACCGCCTGACGTTATTGCGGTGGCGAGATAAGATGTACGGAAAATTTTAGAAGGGGAATGTTTATATGGCGCTCATGGATGGAAAAGGCTGCGTCATTACAGGTGGTGCTGGAAGTTTAGGCCTAGCAAGCGCGCGGGCATTATTGGCCGAGGGTGCCATGGTGCTTTTGGTAGGCCAGTCGCAGGATGACCTCGATGATGCGGCGTGCGTTTTGGTAGGTGAGGTTCTCACCCAGG
>CAXFCV010000277.1:0-1532 GCA_964000975.1 uncultured Rhodospirillaceae bacterium
AGGGATTTAGGGCTCGCCTTTCGCGGATTTTTCGCTGTCCGCCGACGGCCATTGTTGGCTAATTCCGGATCAAGTTGATCAGTATCTGTCACAATTTAAACAACGCTCATGCGAAAAGGTTGGCTTTCCGAGTTCGTGGATTATATCAAACGCCAGTAACATCTTCGAGAGTTGAATGCAGCACACCCACCCACCCACTGAATCTGGAACAAGCGCTAGCTTTGGTCACCCAAACTGGCTGGGATTAAAGACCCTTTATCTCCGTGAAGTAAGGCGTTTTTCAAAGGTTTATATTCAGACCATTCTCGCGCCAGTCATCACCACGTTAGTGTTTTTGGCGATCTTTACACTCTCAATCGGGGAATTACGAGGCGACATCAATGGTATTTCCTTCATTGATTTCCTCGCGCCGGGCCTGATCATGATGGCCGTGATCCAGAACTCTTTCGCTAATGCCTCGTCCTCAATCATGGCGGCCAAGATGCAAGGCAACATAATTGATACACTTATGCCTCCTTTGACGCCCAATGAGTTAGTGATTGCCTACTCCAGTGGCGGCGCCACACGGGGTGTAACAGTCGGCATCGCCGTCGGCGTAACCATGAGCCTATTCGCTGATCTCCAGCCCAGAAGTCTGCTTCACATCGTTTTTTTTATTATTTCAGCAGCTTATATGTTGGCTATGCTGGGAATTATCGGCGGCATTTGGGCGGATCGGCAAGACCACATGACGGTAGTCAATGGCTTTATTATCACCCCCCTGTCCTTCCTATCCGGTACCTTTTACTCCATTGATAGGCTGCCAGAAACATTCCAAGCAATTGCATTCTTCAATCCATTTTTCTACGCCATTGATGGCTTGCGCTCAGGCTTTACTGGCCAGGCGGACGGTCCCCTACTCACAGGTGCCCTCGTGCTTACGGGTCTGAATATCTGCCTTTGGCTTATCTGTCGGCACCTATTCGCGACAGGCTACAAACTAAAGGCATGATCGTTGAAAATGCATAATAAAGTCCCCTTATACCAGCCGACAGGCATGACCCCGTCACGCCATTCTGGCGAAGAGACAGCGCCTACCCGTCCGGCTCAGGGCCGGGCAAATTTACGCGGCTTATCAACGCTCTACGCGAAAGAAGTCCGACGGTTCCTTAAAATTGGTGGACAAACCCTAGTGGCCCCCATTATCACCACGATACTATTTCTAACCGTGTTTTCTGTGGCCTTCGGCACGGACCGGCGGGTGGCGGGGCTTACATACATTGAGTTCCTGGGTCCGGGCTTAATCATGATGACAATCCTCCAGAATGCCTTCGCCAACACATCCACCTCTCTGATCCTGCAGAAGCTGAACGAAAATATCATCGACGTCCTGATGCCGCCCTTGAGCCCCCTGGAACTCACCCTTGGTTATGTACTCGGCGGGGCCACCCGCGGCCTGCTTGTTGCCTCTAGTGTTGGGGTGGCCCTGTGGCTAATTATTCCATTCAGCATTTATAACCTAACATTCGTTATGGCGCACGGTGCCGGTGCGG
>CAXFCV010000278.1:0-1831 GCA_964000975.1 uncultured Rhodospirillaceae bacterium
CATCGGGTCATGGTTTTAGATAATTTCTTGTTTGCCCAGAATAGCCTGGCGCATTCCTGCGCAGATCCCAAACTTGATCTCATCCGCGGCGATGCGCGAGATACAGGGGTGGTGGCCCACTGTGCGAAGCAGGCCGATGTTATTATTCCACTAGCGGCTTTGGTCGGAGCGCCGCTCTGTGAGAGTGATCAAATAGGGGCTAAGAGCCTTAACCAGGATGCAGTCGAGATGTTGGTCGGGACCCTGAGTCAGGATCAACGGGTGATAATACCAATTACAAATTCAGGCTATGGCATTGGGAAAAGGGGTGAATATTGCACAGAAACGTCCCCGCTCAATCCCATCACACTGTATGGAAAGACCAAAGTGGCGGCAGAGGCATTTGTGCTCGGCAGGCAGAATGGGATCAGTCTGCGGCTAGCTACAGTATTTGGCATGGCTCCGCGGATGCGCCTTGATCTGCTCGTTAATGATTTCGTGTATCGTGCGGTCCAGGACCGGGCCGTCGTTCTATTCGAGAGCCATTTCAAACGTAATTATATTCACGTTAGGGATGTCACGCGAGCCTTTCAACACGCCATTAAAAATTTCGCGTCAATGAGGGGGGAGGCTTATAATGTCGGCCTGTCTAACGCTAACCTCTCTAAGTGGGAACTCTGCGAGGTCATCAAAGAGCACTTGCCCCATTTTGTTTTTATGGAGGCCCCCATCGGGGAGGATCCGGACAAGAGAGACTACATTGTGTCCAATAAAAAAATCGAGACGACCGGCTATAAACCGACTTATTCGCTCGATGATGGCGTAAAGGAACTCATCAAAGGCTATAAGATGATTCGCAATAGTGTTTACGGGAACGTTTAAGCCGGGCCATGGCACAGACCTGTCTCAAAGATACCGATGTGGTCATTTTAGCCGGTGGATTGGGCACACGTCTTGCCCGGGAGCTCAAAGGCAAACCCAAGCTCATGGCTCCCATCGATGGCAAGCCTTACCTGGATTTTGCCGTGAGGTGGCTTAGGTATTTCGGGGCAAATAGAATCGTGCTCGCTTTGGGCCACCTAGCCGCTGAGATCGAGACCTATGTTGACGCCCATTCTTATAACGGTGTGGAAATTATCTGCGTGGTGGAGCAGGAGCCACTGGGTACTGCTGGCGGCTTAGCCCATGCCTGCAAGTCAGTAAAAAGTGACCAAATATTGGTTATGAACGGCGACAGTTTTGTCGATGCTGACCTGTGCGCATTTATGGAAAGTCATCGCGTCAGCCAGGTTGCTGGGACGTTGCTGTGCACTCTGGTTCAGGATAGAGACCGCTACGGTGCTGTCGACATTGATGATCGAGGCCGGATTGTTGGTTTTCAGGAAAAGACGGCCAATGGGACGCCCGGTCGCATTAATGCTGGAATTTATGCAATGAGCAGCCCGTTGATTAAACAGGTTGAAGAATTGGGACGGGGTTCGCTTGAGCAGGACGTGTTTCAGAAATTGCCGTCCGGCAGTCTCAACGCGTTTAGTGGGACATTTGATTTTCTTGATATCGGCTCTCCGGAGGACTATGCCAAGGCTTCCGCCGTCTTTGCCCCATATCTCAACAGATGGTCTGAGATAGGTTTATGATCATTAGCAAGACACCGTTTCGTATTTCTCTTTTTGGCGGCGGGACGGATTATCCCGACTGGTACCGCGTCCATGGCGGTGCTGTGATTGGGACGACGATTGACAAATACTGTTACCTCAGCGTGCGCCATTTACCACCATTTTTCGAGCATAAGCATCGGGTTGTTTGGTCTAATATTGAGCTCATTAACGAGATTGCCGATATTCGTCATCCA
>CAXFCV010000279.1:0-9925 GCA_964000975.1 uncultured Rhodospirillaceae bacterium
CGCCTTCCACCCTCTCAATTATCGGACGGTATATCTTACAGCCAAATATCTTCGATGAACTTGCGAGGGAGCAGAAGGGAACGGGCAACGAAATCCAGCTTACCGATGCCATGTCTAGAACAATACCGAAAACTCCTTTCCATGGTTTTCGGTTTGAGGGGACCCGCTTCGATTGCGGCGGTCGGCTCGGATACCTGGAGGCTAATATAGCCTTTTCAATGGCGCGAAAAGACATGAAAGAGCGCGTCACGCAGATTATTAGGAAATACAGTAAATAGGGTGGCCTGAGAACTGGGGGTAGTTTTATGCGTATTGCCATGATTGGGACCGGTTATGTGGGACTTGTCTCAGGTGCGTGTTTTTCAGAGTTTGGGATCGACGTCGTTTGCGTAGACAAAATTGCTGAAAAAATCGATGCTTTGAATAACGGTGACATTCCTATTTATGAACCCGGTCTCGATGACCTCGTGGCTAAAAACGTGGACGCTGGCCGACTGTCGTTCACCAAAAACTTGGCCGAGGCAGTAAAAAATTCGGACGCTGTTTTTATTGCGGTGGGCACGCCGAGCCGGCGGGGCGATGGTCATGCTGATCTCACCTATGTGTATGAAGCCGCCCGGGAGGTAGCTCAGTCGATAATCGGATATACGGTGATTGTTACCAAATCGACGGTTCCGGTCGGAACCGGTGACGAGGTCGAACGTATTATCCAACAGGAAAGCCCGAACCGTGATTTTGATGTGGTGTCAAATCCAGAGTTTCTGCGGGAAGGTTCAGCCATCAGCGATTTTATGCGTCCAGATCGTGTCGTGATCGGTGCCGCCAGTGACCGCGCCCAGGACGTAATGCGGAACATATACCGACCCCTTTTCCTGATAGAAACTCCAATCTTGTTCACTACCCGGCGCACAGCAGAGCTCATTAAATATGCCGCTAACACATTCCTGGCGACGAAAATTACTTTTATTAATGAAATGGCGGACTTGTGCGAGTCTGTTGGGGCCGATGTGCAGGATGTATCTAAAGGCATCGGTTTGGACGGTCGGATCGGTGCAAAGTTTTTGCATGCTGGCCCGGGGTACGGTGGGTCGTGCTTTCCGAAGGACACATTGGCACTTGTTAAAACAGCGCAGGATGCTGGTGCACCCATTCGAATCGTTGAAACGGTTGTTGATGTCAACGAGAAGCGAAAGTCTGCGATGGCAGACAAAATCGCGGACGCAACGGGCGGCGATCTATCCGGTAAAACTGTAGCTGTGCTGGGTCTTACCTTTAAGCCGAATACCGATGATATGAGGGATTCGCCGAGCTTAGCAATCGTCCCCGCTCTGGTGGCGCAGGGGGCCGATGTGCGGGCATTTGACCCGCAGGGAATGGAAGAGGCAAAAGAAATAATTACTGGCATCGAGTGGTGCGGCAACGCTTATGACGCGATCGACGGCAGTGATGTCCTAGCAATCGTGACAGAGTGGAATGAGTTCCGCGCTTTGGATCTCCAACGCATCAAGGATCTGATGAATGATGCGGTTATGGTTGATCTTAGGAACATTTACAATCCGGATGAAATGGTAGCGGCTGGATTTGATTATCATAGTATTGGCCGGCCCTCAGCCCTCCGAGCGTAAGTCAGAGTATGAACAACGCACAGGTATTAGACCCCTCCATCCTGCGAGAGTATGATATCCGGGGCATCGTCGGAGAAACGCTCACGGCGCAGAATGTGATGGGCATCGGAAAAGCCTTCGGAACATTACTCATCGAAAAAGTGGGGCCAAGCCCCTGCGTTGTCGTCGGCTATGACGGACGCCTGAGCTCGCCGGATTTGTCGGACGCTTTATGCCATGGGCTCGCCTCCACAGGGGTAAATGTCATTAACATTGGCGTTGGGCCGACACCAATGCTTTATTTCGCAACCTATCACCTTGAGACTGCAGCCGGCCTCATGATAACTGGTTCTCACAATCCGCCGGAATTCAACGGTATCAAAATGATGTTACAGGGGCATTCTTTTTTTGGGGATGCTATTCAAGACCTTGGAGCCCGGGTTGCAACGGGACACTTTCGTCAGGTAAAGGGGGCAATCAACTCAGCTGACGTTTCTGACGCTTACATTAACCAGCTTCTCGAGTGTTTGGGGGGTGCTGCGCTGGATTTGAAAGTGGCGTGGGACCCTGGGAATGGGGCTTCCGGAGACATCGTCAGGCGGCTGACGTCGCAACTTCGCGGTGATCATATTCTGCTCAATGAGGAAATTGACGGGACCTTCCCGAACCATCATCCCGACCCAACGATTGAGGATAACCTGGAGCAGTTGAAAACTGTTGTCCGGGAGCAAGGATGTGACCTGGGCATCGGCTTAGATGGGGATGGCGATCGCATCGGAGTTATCGACTCCCAGGGCCGTGTCTTGTGGGGAGACCAATTGATGGTGGTCTGGGCTCGTGACGTGCTATTACGCCATCCGGGTGCAACGATTATTGCCGATGTTAAAACCAGCAAGGTCTTTTATGATGAAGTCAAAAAGGCTGGCGGCACACCACTCATGTGGAAAACTGGTCACTCTCTGATCAAAGCAAAAATGTTTGAGATGAAATCGCCCCTTGCCGGTGAAATGAGCGGTCATATCTTTTTCGCAGATGAATATTATGGTTATGATGACGCGGTTTATGCAGCCCTCCGCCTGCTTCGTGTCTTGGCTGTGGCCGGAGAGAGTATCGACGACATCAAGGACCAGTTACCCGAGACGCATAATACGCCTGAGTTGAGATTTGAGTGTCCCGACGAAAAGAAATTTCAAATTGCCGAAGACGTAAAGCAGCGTCTTTCAAAAGAGAAAGATGTTACTGTTCACACTATGGATGGCGTTCGCGTTGATACAAAGGACGGCTGGTGGCTGCTGAGGGCCTCCAACACTCAGCCGGTTCTTGTGGCAAGGTGTGAGTCAGATACCGAACGTGGGTTGCAGCGCTTGAAAGATGCCTTGGCCTTTCAACTTCGGGCCAGCGGCCTGGTACCGCCTGACTTCGGATGAAGGCGTGGTGGGTTCTACCTGTACATTTTTCTTAAATGGCACCTTGATGAATCGTTCGGCCCTTAACTTGGTCAGCGGTCCGCACTTGGCGGCTATGCAACTCAGGCGAGCTAATTTTAAAGGCTATTGACGGATGCGAATAAGGGACCGACTACCCGGTCATTACGGTTGCTCCCGGCTGCCAGGTACCTGGACTGATCGTTCGTGTACCCACTCCGGAAGCCCCGAGACGCATGGATAGATTTGAGGACAATCGGCACATAGGCAGAACGTGTTTGTGGAGACATCCTATGGTCGCACCATCACAGCCGCTGTCTATGTTGCGGGAGAGGGGATGCCCACCGACGATGTTGAGTGGGGTTTTAAGGACTGCCTCAAGTGTCATCTGCATCGGTACTTGAGTTTTGTTTGGGAGTGGGCACTTCTTCACGCCGAATAGGCCTGTTCTGGCGTTAACTAAAACTGATTTCGGGCTTTCTAGCAACGGCCTGATAGGCATCTAACTGGCAGCGATCTCAAACTGAACCGGTAATTTGACTGGCATACAGGGTCGTCTATATTTTTTTAAGCTGCGGCAGGCTTGATAGGCCTCTTGTTTTCTGATTCCAAGGATCCGCGCACGGTAAAGGATACGGTTGCGGGATTTTTGCAGCGGCATGATTGTCACTTGGCCATTTTTCAGAATGCGCGCATATTTGCGGGAAATTTCCGTGGCGATACTCGCTGCTGGTTTACGGGTGTAAAAAGCTCCTACTTGAATGCCCCAAATGTCTCTTTTCGGCAGGGTTGTCCCTCTGATCGGATTTTTTCGGGAAGGAAGCCGCAGATGAGAGGTCTTGATAACCTGTGAAGAGGGCATCGTGTGCACTTTTGCGTAGGCTTTGTTTAGTAAACTCTGCATATGTCGGTTTCGGGAACGCGAGGAATTGCCCCCAAACACGACCCCAATGAGCCGGTGGCCGTTTTGTTTAGCTGTGGTGATAAGGTTGTAGCCGGACGCCCTAATATACCCGGTTTTAAACCCTTCCGCCCCGGGGTAAGTCTGTAACAGCTTATTGTGACTATTGTAGCGGCGTCCCTGATACGTAAAAGATGTCTTAGAGAACATGTGATAATGTTGGGGAAAGCGGGTGATCATTTTCCGGGTAAGTGCGGCCATGTCCTTGGCCGTCGACATCTGTCCGCGGTGAGGAAGGCCTGAGGCATTTCGGAAAGTTGTCCGGCTCATGCCAATTTGGCGTGCCTTTTGGGTCATTCGTAGGGCAAAGCGCCGCTCACTTCCGGCAAGGGCCTCTGCAACCGCCGTGGCCACATCATTTGCTGAGCGGACAATTAAGGCAGCCGCCGCATCCCGAACATTAATCGTTTGACCTGGTTTCAGCCCTAATTTTGACGCTGGTTGAAGCGCTGCCCTTCGAGAGACTTTAAGCTGCGAATCGAATGTTAACTTTTTTCTATCAACGGCTTCAAATAACAAATAGAGGGTCATAACTTTGGTTAGGGACGCAGGAAAATTACGGGTATTGGCATTAATCGAGTGCCTAACTTTCCCGGTTTTTGCATCTATTACGATGGATGCATACTTGGCCTCCGAGACGCGTGGGGTTGCAATGAAGGCTGCTGCTAAAACGCCCAGCAAAGCCCACCTAAGGTCCGGACACCAAACCTGAGTCGGACGCGAAGTGGATGGTTTAATTTGCACGCGTTTTCCCCGTCGCGTTATAATTATTTACATAGACAGAATAGGTTTCTGTCCATTCGCTAACCTCAGATGTTAACCCGTTTCGTAACTCCCTACGAAAGAGACAACCCGTCGTCATGATACAACAGAATACAATTCGTTCATACGTCCATAATGGGGCAGCCTCCGTGAAAAAAGAGTTAATCGATCACATAATACCTAGCCCTTTTTTAAAATGCGGCAGGCTCTGTTATATGTGTCTGATTTTTGGATTTCTGGCCTCGGCCTGTACGTTCGAGGGTTCACGGCATCCTGTTCCTTTTAAGTTCACGTATTTCAGCTATTTAAATGGTGACGATATCAGACTCCGATGTGCCAACGGCGGGCCTGATATTCTGCGGTTTGTTTATAATGGTGTCTACACAGAACAAGTCAGAACTTACGACCTTGTTCCAAACCGACGAGAGATTGGGCGTTTCATCCTTGAGTCTCGGGTGAGCGGTAAGGCCGACTTGAGCTTGATTACCGGTGAAATGTACTGGCCGGATTTATTTGCTCCTTGGCGACCGGTTGTGTCACGTGTTGGCGTGAGCGGTGACGATTTTCGGAGGCTAAAAAGCGCTCTCACGTCGAGCGGTTTTTTTGCCAAACCCGTATTCTTATGCAATGTATCGTCTACCCAGTTTTATTGGCTTGTAAGCGGATGTATCGATAGGAAGTTCCATTTGAGGGCCTTTGTCTGGCCGGGGGACTCATTCATCGGCGCAGATTTTCCTAAGTTCTTATCACTGTGGGATCGTACGAACATTCCCATTAACCCGCCCCGGGCTAACAGTTTGTATCAGGTTTATGAAACGACGAACGTCGAGGAGCACCAGATTCTCTTTACAATTCATGTCGGGGAAAGTTTTATTAACTAAATGCCACACATATATTAGAAAAATGTGGTTAAGGGTTTGAAATTTATAGATTTTAGGTCTTTTGCCCTTTCACTGCCCGTTAAATATCACATATAGTGGGGTGTAGATAAATGATTGGGGACTAGTGCAATAAATTCCGATCCCGAAAAAAAGCATACGTTCAATAAAAGACGCGATGACTCATGAGACGTGACGACGACGACCGCCGGACACCTGGTGGTGATGGTGAAAATAATGATCAGGGTGTGGCTGTCAAAAGCCGCAGCAAAACAAAAAAGCCGTCTATGTATCGGGTCTTGATGCTGAATGACGACTATACGCCCATGGAGTTTGTCATCCATGTTTTGGAGAACTTCTTTAACAAGTCCCACGACGAAGCGACTCAGGTTATGCTCCATGTCCATCAAAAAGGAGTGGGAGTGTGTGGCATATACACCTACGAGATCGCCGAGACCAAAGTGAACCAAACCATGGATCTTGCCCAGCAGAACCAACATCCTCTTCAGTGCACTATAGAGAAAGATTAACCCCAATAACTCTCACAAGATTAGCAGGACAGCATGCTTTCAAGAAACCTAGAACAGAGTCTCCATCGAGCCTTGGCCCTCGCAACGGAGCGGAACCACGAATATGCGACGCTTGAGCATTTGCTGCTCGCGTTGACAGAGGATCAGGATGGCATTTCGGTCTTGCGGGCTTGTGGCGTCGAGATCGAGCAGTTGCGTAAGGATTTGACGGAGTTCATCGATACTGAAATGGATAATTTGGTGACGGTTAAGTTGACCGAGCCCAAACCTACAGCCGGGTTCCAACGCGTAGTCCAACGGGCTGCGATCCATGTTCAGTCGTCGGGCCGGGAGGAAGTGACTGGCGCTAATGTGTTGGTCGCGATCTTCTCGGAGCGGGAGGCCCATGCGGTGTATTTCCTGCAGATGCACGAAATGACGCGCCTCGATGCCGTGAACTATATCTCCCATGGCATTGCCAAGGTTGCCGGCTATTCGGAAGCCCGTGGTGTCCATGGTGCTGACGAGGAAACGGAAGAGGAGGCAGTTGTCAAAAAAGGTACCGATGCGTTGGACGCGTACTGCGTGAACCTTAACCAAAAAGCTGTAGACGGCAAAATCGATCCACTGATTGGTCGGGACATTGAGATCGAGCGGACCATCCAGGTATTGTGTCGCCGTACTAAGAACAATCCACTTTATGTGGGAGATCCAGGCGTTGGCAAAACAGCTATCGCGGAAGGATTGGCGAGGCGCATTGTTAATGGATCAGTGCCTGAAGTTCTCATCGGAAACGTCATCTATTCTCTCGATATGGGTGCTCTACTTGCCGGTACACGATATAGGGGCGATTTCGAGGAGCGCCTTAAGGCTGTGCTGACAGAACTCGAGAACATGGAAAACTCTGTCCTGTTCATTGATGAAATTCATACGGTTATCGGAGCCGGTGCGACCAGTGGCGGGTCAATGGATGCCTCCAACTTACTGAAACCCTCCCTCCAAAACGGGGCGCTCCGGTGCATGGGGTCCACAACTTACAAGGAATATCGAGGATACTTTGAGAAAGATCGGGCTCTGGTACGTCGCTTTCAAAAAATTGATGTGAACGAGCCGTCTGTGGAGGACGCGGTGAAAATCCTTCGTGGATTAAAGCCATATTACGAGGAACATCACAAAGTGCGCTACACGGCGGAAGCTATTCGCAAATCAGTCGAACTGTCGGCGCGTTATATCAACGACCGCAAACTGCCTGATAAGGCCATCGACGTGCTGGATGAGGTCGGTGCATCCCGCATGTTGATACCCGAATCTAAGCGACGGAAGACCGTCACCGTCAAAGATGTTGAGAACGTGGTTGCCAAAATGGCCCGGATTCCGCCTAAGAGTGTCTCGCGGGATGACAAAAAAACTCTCTCCAATCTGGAGGCAGACCTCCAACGGATGGTTTATGGCCAAAATAAGGCCATTGATGCGCTGGCCAGCGCGATCAAACTGGCGCGCGCCGGCCTCCGAGATGCCGAGAAACCGATTGGGAGCTATTTATTTTCTGGGCCCACCGGTGTGGGTAAAACCGAGGTTGCCCGTCAGTTGTCGCGTAGTATGGGTATTGAATTGGTGCGTTTTGATATGTCCGAGTATATGGAGCGGCACACGGTCTCGCGACTTATAGGAGCGCCCCCAGGCTATGTCGGATTTGACCAGGGCGGCCTGTTGACAGATGCCATCGATAAACAACCGCATGCGGTTCTGCTGTTGGATGAAATTGAAAAGGCTCACCCCGATCTATTCAATATTCTCTTGCAGGTGATGGACCATGGCAAGCTGACGGATAATAACGGGAAGGCAGTGGATTTCCGTAATGTAGTGATCATTATGACAACTAATGCCGGGGCAGCAGAATTGGCCAAGGCGGCGATCGGCTTTGAGCGGGCGGAACGTGAAGGAGACGACGAAGAGGCCATTGAACGAATGTTCTCCCCTGAGTTCCGAAATAGGCTGGATGCGGTTATACCATTTTCCAGCTTGCCACCAGAAGTGATGAGCAAGGTCGTCGATAAGTTTGTAATGGAGCTTGAGGTGCAACTTAGTGACCGAGATGTAACCATTGAATTGACGGATGCAGCCCGTGAATGGCTAGCGAAAAGAGGTTATAACCGACGGTTCGGCGCACGACCACTCGCACGGATCATTCAAGAGCACATTAAGAAACCCCTTGCAGAGGAACTCCTTTTTGGCAATCTCACCAAGGGCGGGGGCGTTCGGGTCGCCGCGGATGACAACGGCCTGAAATTTTCGTTCCCAAAGCCTAAACTGCCAAAGGCGGAAAAGCTAAAGCAGATCGAGGCAAAGAAAAAGCGTTCAGGCAAGGATGCCGGCGGTGATGATAAAAAGCCAGAGTTCGTCGAGTAAAAGGCGCCGAGCCTGTGTTGCTCCCTGTCGATCGGCTAACCAAAAGAGTTCCATTGCCAGATTTCTGTGTTCTTGTGCCAAAAGTCGTACACTGGGATAGCTTGGTCTGTGTTGTGCTAAGGCAAATCAACGCCGCGATCTTGGACTGGACGGGGCTGTTTCTGATTTCTGTCGCTTTTCCTAACTGGCTATGGGAGCAATCCAGCCGACGAACAGGCCGTAAATGATGTGCACCTTTAAACTGGTAAGCCAGGCTAGTGGATGAATGCCGGAGAGCATGAATCCCTCCCTAAGGTAGAACGGAACATAAAATACTCCGGATACAAACCAAAGAGCGACACCCCACGCTGCACCTTTGAGGGGTGCTTGCTCAATGGGAATCCATTGCCCAACCACGCTTGAATACAAAAGGGCAAAGAAGATGCCGTTCATAAAAATGACGATCATTCCAGGCCAATAAGGCGTATTGGGGGCGTCTACACCAGCTCCTGGTTGCACATCTTTTTCAAAGGTGCGGGCATATGTGACGTTTGCCATAGCCCGTGAAAAATCGAGGCGGGGTAGGCCTAAGCTGTCTGCCCAGAGGGCCATGGTAAGCAAGCCATAAGTCCCCATAACTCCGGCAAACGCCGACACCAAGAAGAATTCCAGATCCATTTTAGAGGGCCTCCTGTCTGTTCTATTGAACCAATACCGCATGTGGCGGGGGAATGCCATACTAGCAGTGACGAGCCTCGGCTGGTGAAATATCTGCACGCCCTTTTTTACTGCTTGACTGGTACGTTTTGCGCACCATTAACCATTTTCTGTGCAACGGTAGGGGGAGTACGCCAGGAGGCCATCAATTTCGTGCTCAATTTCCCGACGCTCGTGGTCAACAAAGCGCTCTACAGCTTCCCGGAAACTCTCGTTTTCGATCCAGTGGGCGCTATAGACGGTTTGCGGCAGATACCCGCGTTGAATTTTATGGGGACCTTGTGCGCCGGCTTCGACCCATCGGAGCTTGTGTTGAATTGCGAAATCGATGGCTTGGTAATAGCATGCCTCAAAATGCAAAAACTTAAAATCCTCTACGCACCCCCAATTACGCCCGAACAGAGTGTCTGAGCCTCTTAAGTTCAGGGCACCGGCGACGCGTCTTCCATCATGTTCTGCTAAGATCAATACGGCTAGGTCCGACATACTCTCACCTAGAATCGAGAAAAATTCGCGAGTGAGATAAGGTCTGCCCCATTTCCGATTTATGGTGTCGATATAGTATTCATAAAAGGCATCCCAATGATCCTCCTTGAGATCAGCGCCAGTGAGCGCACGCAGGGTCACACCTTGGTCAATCACCTGGCGTCGTTCCTTTTTGATAGCTTTTCGTTTTCGTGAG
>CAXFCV010000280.1:0-1682 GCA_964000975.1 uncultured Rhodospirillaceae bacterium
CTACCCATACCAAAGGTAAGAGCACTCCGGGCATAGTCTGATACCGCTATCGCCCGCCGGCACGTCAGAAGCGAAAGCCCCGTCATTAGCGCCAATCCAAACCAATAAAGCCGTTTTATAATCCGGGTTTCACGCCCGACCACGGCAAGTGAGTTTCGCAACATGATAATTTGGCGCGGCGCCATGAGTGGACCATAATTCGCCGGCGACAATGTCACATCCACGGACATGGATTTTGCTAGCAAGGGCAGTGCGACCTGCTCCCAGATCAAATTGGTAAAAAAGCCGTTTGAAAAGTCCAGCAAATGGACTCTGACTCTCTCATCTATTACGCCGAACAGCTCGAATTGGTCGCGGTGAAGGAACAAATGGAGCTCCAGATCGTCATATTCCGCCAACAACGGCATTATATTGCGCAAATAGGTAACACCACCTCCGCTTTTGGCGTGGATCCCGTTTACCAAAACGCGAATATTTTCGCTCTGTAAAAATTGTTTTTCAAACATGTTATGGCATTATCATTGTTTCATAACTAATCCCATAGGCTTCAATATCCCCTCGAATAATTTCGGCAGGAAACCGCCGCTGGTCAAACAGGAAATGTGTAAATCGGTTTAAGAGTTCCAAATAAAGGTCCCATAGCGTATGCATAAGCATGGGTGATAAAATTCTTGTATACCGCAGAGGCAGTATTGGCGATGCAATTGTCAGTATTCCAGCGCTCAATCACTTGCGCGAGCGGGCCCCAGACGGTGATCTAAGAATTTTAACGAACCAACCGGTTATGGAGCGCGCTGCGCCGCTTGCGTCTATCCTTGAAAACACTCCTTTATGTGATGGTGTTTACACGCTGCCTCCTGGTGGCGGAAGCTATTTTGATATCCGGGATACACGCAATAAAATCAGGCGTTGGCGACCAGATCGGCTTATTTATCTCTCCGAACCGTCAAGTCCGTTGAAATTGGCCCGTGAATATATGTTTTTTCGATCTTGCGGCATCCGGCATTTTACGGCGTTTCCGTGGGGCCGGTCGCTGCGGACGTATCATGAAACCTCGACGCTGCGGTGGGAGCCAGAGCATGCTCGCTTGTTGCGCGCCGTCAGCTCGGCACGAGAGGCTGCCCCCGACTGGACCTATGAGTTTGACACTGAGAAGGCCAAAGAAGCCTCCAGCATCATAGCCACGTGGCCTGGCAGGTATCATTTTCTCGCTACAAGCATTGGCGCAAAATTGCCCGATAAAGATTGGGGGGACAAAAACTGGACATCGGTGCTCAACCAACTCGCCGCATACGACTCATCGCTCGGGATCATGGCCATCGGAGCGGAGGAAGAAAAGGATCGGATCGACGCCTTGTTGGTCGATTGGCCGGGCCCCCTGCTCAACCTGTGTGGTGCGACGTCTCCCATCACCAGTGCATTGGCCATGAGAGACGCCAAATTTTTTCTGGGTCATGATAGTGGACCGATGCATTTAGCGGCACTTACCGGCTGTCGATGTGTTGCTATTTTCAGTGCCCGCGCCAAGCCCGGCGTCTGGTTTCCTCATGGGGAAGGTCATGAGGTGCTCTACCCCTGGCATGAGGCCCACGCCGTTCCGCCAAAAACAGGTCTGCGTACGGCAGGGGGGTCCATCCTGTCAATTACAGTCGACGACGTTGTCGGTGCTTGCAAGAGGGTTC
>CAXFCV010000281.1:0-3066 GCA_964000975.1 uncultured Rhodospirillaceae bacterium
CTGGCAACTCGGGGCTTCATCGAGAAACTCCCCAATTCGGCGGATGGTCGGTCTGTTCTGCTCGCGCTCACGGACAAGGGGATAGACGCCATCGAGTTTGTGACACCATTCACCTGCATGATTAATGATGGTCTTTTTGACGGTTTTAGCCGGCAGGACTTTTTGACCCTGGTGACGTTGTTGGATCAGTTTGTATCCAACGCGGATAGGACGTTGGCAACGGCAGTCTACAAAACAGATATGGCGTCGCGGGAGAGAAACACGGCAGATTATACTCAACACAAGACAATGGTGGGAGAAGCGACATGATAAAAACCGGTCAGCAGCATCTGGAAGGTCTCCGAGACGGACGGGTTGTATATATCGGGGATGAACGGGTCAATGATGTCACCACGCATCCGGCCTTCGCGCGGGCAGCGCAGACGGTAGCGGGTCTCTATGATATGAAGCATGACCCACGCTATCAGGACACGCTCACGTTCGAGGAAAATGGGGAGCGCTACTCCGCATGGTTCCTTCAGGCGAAGAACCGCGATGACCTGCGCAAACGAATGAACGCCCACAAACTCATTGCAGATCAAACCTGTGGCATGATGGGCCGATCGATGGATCACGTCTCGGGCTTCGTTACTGGGATGTCCACCAATCCGTCAGTTTTTGATACTGAAAACTATAAGTTCGCAGATAACCTCATGGCCTACTATCACCACATGAAGGAGAACGATACCTTCGCGACCTATGCCGTGCTCCCACCCCAAGCAGCCCGCAATCCAGAATTTTATCAGAAGCAGAACCTGCCAATTCCTACGCTGATGGTGGTCGGTCAGGATGATGAAGGCGTCACCATATCCGGCATGAAGATGCTCGCCACCAGTGCCGTCTTCTGTGATGATATTTGGATTGGTAACTTGCTGCCTTTAGCACCGGATCAAGTGAAACAAGCGGTTACCTGTGCAGTTCCCTGTAACATCGAAGGTCTCTCCATGTGGATGCGCCAACCGATTTCCATGAACGCGGACAATCAGTTTGACGCGCCGCTTACCTGGTCCATGGACGAGACCGATGTGTTGGTGATTTGTGACAATGTGAAAGTACCGTGGGAAAAAGTCTTTGTTATGGACGACGCCATTCTGGCGCGTGAAATTTACATTCGTACCCCGGCGCACTGTTATGGCAATCATCAGGCCAACGTTCGCTTTTGGTCCAAGTTAGAATTGATTACGGGGCTTTGCAGCAAGGTTGCGCAAGCAACCGGGGCCGATGCAATTCCAGCCGTTCGCGAGACCCTTGGCAACATGTCCGCATTGGAAGCAACACTGTCTGGTATGATCCATGGACAGATTGAGGCAGCAGAAACCTGGCCGGACGGATTTCTCACTTTCAACCGGCGCATGATGTACGCGGCCCTAAACTGGTGTACCCAGAATCATTCTGAAATTATCGACACACTGCGTGAGCTTTGCGGCGGTGGCGTATTCCAGATGCCGGCCAGCATTACCGTAATGCATGACGAGAAGCTGAGGAAGGATTTCGAAGAATATTTTCAGACCCCACAATTAAAAGCGCCGGATCGGATGAAGCTGTTCCGTCTTGCCTGGGATGTCGTTGGCTCTGAATTTGCCGGCCGCCAGCAGCAGTACGAGAAATTCTATGCCGGTGCCTCCTTCATCATCCGCAACCACAGTTTCCGGGAAGCTCCGTGGGAACATTTCGATGGTGTCGTGGATAACCTGATGGGGACCTATGATATTCCCGAACTGATACAAGCCGCAGCAGAGTAATTGCCAGAGCCCTCTTTTCGGGGGCTTCGCGAGGTCTACCTTTAAACTCCCCCTGTCCGGTGGTATTTTGGTGTCTAATATATTTGATTGGGCCGGCGGCTCAGTTTACGGCTTATTTGTCAGAAAAATGGGGTACCACTTATGAAAATTCTGGACTTCGTTCAGGTAACCGATAGTGGAGAAAAGGCCGTGACTGTCCCGGTCGCAGATTTGGTTATTGCCGGCTGGACTGGGCGTGACCCTGCAGCCATGGAGGCGCATATGGCGGAGCTGGAAGCCATCGGGATCGCGCGACCCAAAACAGCTCCCATCTTCTACCGCGTGTCTGAAGACTTGCTTACCCAGGATGATACCATCCGCGTGGTCGGAGAAGACAGTTCTGGCGAGGTGGAATTTTTTATCTTGGCGCTGGCGGATGGCCTTTGGATGGGCCTCGGATCGGATCATACAGACAGAAAAGTGGAGGCCTATAACGTCACAGTTTCTAAACAAGCTTGCGCGAAACCCATAGCGCAGAACTTGTGGTTCTACGATGACGTGATCGAACATTGGGATCAATTGGTGCTGCGATCGTTTGCCCATGAGACTGGTGGGAGGACGCTTTATCAGGAGGGACCGGTGACCACAATGTTGCCCCCGGAAGAACTTATTGGCCGTTATTTGCCAAAAACCGGTGATTTAGAAGCAAACACGCTGATGTTTTGCGGCACCCTAGCTGTGCAGGGTGGCGTGCGCCCCATGGCGGGCTTTGAGATTGAACTTGAAGATCCTATCTTGGGCAGGAAAATTTCCCATCGCTATGCGATCGAAACCCTCCCAAATGAGGGGTAGGGGGCGGTCCCGGAATGGCTGATCAACTGAAATTTGGAGCGCTAAACAATCTTTTTGGATTTCATTTACGCCAGGCCTATACGCCGTTTGGACAAGCCTACAGGGAGGCTGCGGCAAATTTCGAGCTAAAGCCCTCACAATTTACAGTACTCGCGCTGATTAACCACAATCCTGGGCGGAGGCAGTCTGAATTGGCCGAGGCCCTGAACATTGAACGCTCCAATTTCGTCCCGATTATTGAGGCCTTGGAGTCGCGGGGCCTCCTGATACGAGAAAAATCTCCGGAGGACCGGCGGTCCTATTCCATAGAGGTCACTCCAAAAGGTAAGGCCCTGGTGACCAGAGCGACTGCACCAATCCTGGCGGAAAGTGATCGTGCTGCGGCCGTGTTGAGCGGTTCGGAACAAGAAACTTTGAGGAAACTGCTCTACAAACTTTATTCTGATAAAAAACC
>CAXFCV010000282.1:0-2428 GCA_964000975.1 uncultured Rhodospirillaceae bacterium
CATTTTGCGGCGGCTTCTGGCGCCATCGATACCTATGATGGTCGAGAGACGGCACCAACGAGTGCCACACCGGATATGTTTTTAAAATCGGATGGGTCACGCATGAAGTTCCATGAAGCCGTTCCTGGCGGACTATCCGTCGGCGTTCCAGGCGTTCTAAGAATGCTCGAGATGGCTCATCAAAGGCACGGTAAACTTCCATGGGAAAGACTGTTTCAGCCGGCCATCGAAATTGCTGAAAACGGTTTTGAAATATCACCACGCCTTCACCGCCTTGCAGATGGCGACCGGCATTTGGGAAAATTCACATCATCGGCGGAATATTTTTTGACGAAGGAAGGTCGGGCGAGGGCCATTGGCTCCAAACTGCGCAACCCAGCGTTTGCCGACACCCTGCGCCGTATCGCTGCGGGAGGAGCGGATTCGTTCTATCGAGGCGCTATCGCACAAGATATCGTTCAAACGGTCAGGAATTCGCACCTAAACCCCGGTCGGATATCGCTCCAGGATATGCGATCTTACCGAGCAAAGCGTCGGGAACCCGTTTGTGCGCCCTATCGATCTTGGTTTGTGTGCGGCATGCCGCCGCCGACATCGGGAGGCGTTACGACGCTCCAAATACTGAGCATGTTGAGCCTCCAGGATCTGGCAGAACTCAAGATGGATTCGCCCGAACACATACACTTGATCTCAGAAGCCAGCAAAATGGCATTCGCCGACCGCAATCACTATCTCGCTGATCCGGATTTCATCAGCGTCCCCACTGGCAAACTTCTCGACCCCGGATACCTGGCCAAACGCGCCACTCGAATCAATCCAGAAACGGCGATGAAGCGGGCCCGGCCCGGCAAATTGGCGCCAGAGAGTGCATATAATTTTGCACCGGACTCATCGGAAAAAGGTCTTTCCACCTCGCACGTGTCTATTGTGGACGGGAATGGCAACGTGGTTTCCATGACCACGACCATCGAAAATGCGTTCGGGTCCCGTCTAATGGTGCGGGGTTTTCTGTTAAATAATGAGCTCACCGATTTTTCTTTTAACCCGATTAAAGAAGGCAAACTCGTGGCCAACGCTGCCTGGCCTGGAAAGAGGCCGCGTTCTTCAATGGCGCCCATCATCGTCTTCGGCAATGACGGCAAACCGGTCATGGCTTTGGGATCTCCCGGCGGCTCCAGCATCATCGGCTATGTAGCGAAAACCATCATCGCCATTCTAGATTGGAAAATGAACGCCCAACAGGCAGTGGAAACACCCCATTTTATCAATCGGAACGGACCGACTGATCTGGAGAAAGGGACGCCAATAACCGATCTGCGGGAAGACCTTGAAAAGCTGGGTCATACGGTCCGAGTGCGGGCGATGACAAGCGGATTGCACGTAATTAAGATTTCAAAGACCGGGCTGGAGGGCGGCGTTGACCCCAGACGGGAGGGCTTTGCCGCCGGCGACTAATTGGCGTATTTGGAAGAATTTTAGATGGCGATAATTCTTACATTAATTCCGTGATCCGAACTATCGGGCGAGCAATTTGGGAAAACGGCTGAGGGAAGGTCTTCCCCTATTGGTTTTGGGGACGCAGGAAGAAGGGCGTCAGTGTTTCCTGGGGCTGGGCGTTGACTTCAACACCGACAATCCTTATACACCGCAATTCGTTTTTTCACAGCCGACATTTTCGGAGAAAATCAGTGAAACGTACATTTCAGCCGAGCAACCTCGTGAGGAAGCGCCGGCATGGTTTCCGCAGCCGTATGGCAACGGCAAACGGTCGCAAAATTCTGGCAAAACGCCGGGCCAAGGGACGCAAGCGCTTATCAGCCTGAGCTCAGGCCCCGACAACTTGGGAACGGCGAGTCCATGGGCCAACCTCTAGACATCCTAAAAAAACGCCGACAATTTTTGCAGGTTGCGGCGAGCCGACGGAAGTGGGTCACGCCCGGTTTCGTCCTGCAACTCAATGTCCGGGGTGCCATTAGATCAGCGACACGGGATGACCAAGTTCTCGAGTCGCCGCGTGTTGGATTTACTGTTACAAAAAGGGTGGGTAACGCAGTCGTTCGCAATAAAGTGAAACGGCGGCTAAGAGCAGCGGCGGCCGAAGTGGTTCCATTGTATGCCTCTGCCGGAAATGACTATGTTCTAATCGGTCGCAAACAAGCTCTGGAGAGGCCCTTCCAATCGCTTACCTCGGATCTCAAATGGGCGCTCAGGAAACTGGACGAAAGAGCAGATTTAGGATGAAGATCACAATTCTTGCTCAGATAACAGGTAATCTGCTGACGGGACTTATCAGGACCTACCAGCTGGTAATATCTCCAGTTTTAGCAGGATCATGCCGCTATCAACCCACTTGCTCCCAATATGCGCTAGATGCCATCGATCTGCACGGGCCGTTCAAAGGCAGCTGGCTGGCGGTCAGGCGTGTTGC
>CAXFCV010000283.1:0-3588 GCA_964000975.1 uncultured Rhodospirillaceae bacterium
CGTTCAAAAGTCCGGCAGGCCCGCAAATGTATACATGCGAGCCGTCCGGCTGAGTGGAAAAGGTCTCTTTTAAATCGATCCCGTTGGCCGGGTTGCCACCGTCGTGGTAGAATGTGTGGTTGTCCCCAAAAACGTCCTTCACTTCCTCTATAAAAGCAGTTTCCTCGACGGACCTGCTGCAATAATGCAAATGGAAGTCCTTGCCATTTGCCGCCAGCGTATATCCCATCGCCAGCAGAGGTGTAATCCCAATGCCACCCGCGAGGAAAATATGCTCACTGGCATCACCCGAAATCTCGAAACTGTTTTGCGGCGGTGTGGTGATTAATTCATCACCGACGGTCACTTCGTCATGCATATATTTTGAGCCGCCAGCACCGTCGGGTTCTCTTAAAATGGCGGTAACATAACGATCAGTTTCACTCGGATCGTTGGCCAGGGAGTAGGATTTGATGAGACCGTTCTCTAGATGCAAATCAATGTGGGCCCCGGCACTAAAAGGTGGTAAGTCCGAGTTGTCGGGTGCTTGAAGAACAAATTTTTTGATACCCGACGTGAGTTGTTCAATTTCCTGTACCCTGAGGGTGAGCGTATCCATATTTGATGTCCTTGGAGTCTTGGCCAAAGCAGGCCTGTTTTTATCTACACTTTTAAAATCTGGCGCGATACCTGACCGAGCCCACTTTTTTTTACTGAGTAAAGATATACCCAACCCAGTGCGGCGTGGGAAGGCAACATTTTGATGTCATTTCACAAGAGGAACAAATAGCTTTCAGCGCCGCCTTTCAGGCTTTAATTATCAAAAATGACTCACTTTCGATTCAGCCACGGTTTAAACATCGTGATCACCACCACGTTTGTGAGCCTGTTGGCCATGCCGATCGTGGGTCCCGCCCTCCCCGTGGTACAGGAAGAATTTGGCATATCAAACCGAGATATTGGATGGGCGGTCATGTCGGCCTATACCTTGCCCGCTCTTCTTTTCGTCCCAATCTTTGGCTATCTCGCAGACCGATTTAGCAAGAAGGCCGTGCTGCTCCCGACGATGATCCTGTTTTCTCTCTGTGGGGGGGCGATCAGCCTGGCACCGAACACGGAGACAATCATCGCGCTTCGGTTTTTGCAAGGCATCGGGGCGAGCGCCATCGCCACCCTCAATATAGCGCTGGTCCCCGATCTGTTCTCCGGACGGGACCGGCTAACCGTCATGGGGTGGACCGGCGTGGTTCAAGGCATTGGAAGTGGTTTCCTCCCCTTGATCGGAGGAATGTTGGCTTTTCTAACGTGGTATCTCCCATTTATGGGGGCCTTGATTGGCCTGCCTGTCTCTCTCTACATTTATTTTTATCTGAAAAATACCCCGCCGCGGAAAAACCCCCAAAAAACTAGTTATGCGGCCCACGCATGGAAACATCTAGCGGACTGCCGAGTGGTCGAACTATGCTTTTTTACGTTCGGGTATATCTTCGTGGGCTTTGGTGCCTTCGTCTCCTACATCCCATCTTTTTTGGCCTCAACCTATGGCTCAGGCCCATTACTCATTGGGGTTATCATCGCAGCGCGCGCCCTCTCTGGTGCTCTCACTGCGTCCTTTTTGAACCAACTGACGCTCAAGTTCTCAAGCCGGTCTCTGGTGGTAGCATCGTTCTTCGTGCTTGGCCTCGGAATTATCTCGATTCCTTTCGTAACTGGCCCGCTCGGCGTCATATTCGCAGCCTTTTGTTATGGTGCCGGCTTCGGCGTTACCCGCCCCCTGCTACAGGTTCATCTGTTCGAACTGGCGCCAGACGATCTTCGGGCCACCTTCGCCTCTGCGAACGGCGTCGCCCTTCGCTTCGCACAGACACTCTCCCCTCTGAGCGCCGGTTTTCTTATCTCCTGGACAAACTTCGACACCATGTACCTCGCGGCCGGCGCCATCGCGTTCCTAATGATGATATTGGCCTTGTACGGAAGCTCTTTGAGTGCAGAAAACACGAAAATGGCCTGATATTTGCCGGACTACGGACTCGCTTTTTACCATCCCGCAGTCCATATAAGGCCCCATGGCGATCATAGACATCCGCGGCGCACGCGAACACAATTTGAAGAATGTTGACGTTGAAATTCCGCGGGACACCCTGACGGTCGTCACCGGCCTCTCGGGTTCCGGCAAATCATCCCTGGCGTTCGACACCATATACGCAGAAGGCCAGCGGCGCTATGTGGAGAGTCTGTCTGCCTACGCCCGGCAATTCCTGGAACTCATGCAAAAGCCGGACGTGGACTCCATTGAGGGGCTGTCCCCGGCAATTTCCATTGAGCAAAAGACCACGTCACGAAATCCCCGCTCGACGGTCGGTACGGTTACGGAAATTTACGACTATATGCGGCTGATGTTTGCCCGAATCGGAATCCCCTATTCACCGGCAACGGGGCTGCCTATCGAAGCACAGACGGTCTCTCAAATGGTGGATCGTGTGATGGAGATGACGGAGGGCACGCGTCTTTATCTGCTAGCACCCATCGTACGTGGTCGAAAAGGTGAATACCGAAGAGAATTGCAAGAGCTCGCCAAAAAAGGATTTCAGCGCGTTAAGGTGGACGGCGAGCATTACGAAATTGACGAGGCCCCCGTTCTCGATAAGAAACTCAAGCACGATATCGAAGTGGTCGTGGACCGACTCGTGGTGCGAGAGGGCCTTGAACAGCGCCTCGCTGACAGTATCGAGACGGCACTGGAACTGGCAGACGGTCTGGCATTCACAGAGAACGCCGACTCGGGAGAACGAACGACTTTCTCGGCAAGGTTCGCCTGTCCAGTGTCGGGATTCACAATCGATGAAATCGAGCCTCGGCTGTTTTCATTCAATAATCCGTTCGGCGCCTGCCCGGCATGCGATGGCCTAGGCACACAGATGTATTTCGACCCCGAACTCATCGTACCAGAGGACAGTTTGTCGCTTGAGAGTGGGGCCATCGCACCGTGGGCGACGTCCAGTTCGCAATATTATGATCAGACGTTAAAGAGTCTTGGCGATCAATACGGGTTCGGGATGGGCACGCGCTGGAATAAGCTCAAAAAGAAGTTCCGGGATGTCATTTTGTATGGCTCGGGCAAGACAGCCGTGACCATGCATTATGACGATGGCAAGCAATCTTACGACATCGCCAAGCCATTTGAAGGGGTCATTCCGAATATGAAGCGGCGCTGGCAGGAGACGGACTCGTCGTGGATTCGGGAAGAATTATCCAAGTATCAGACCATTACCAAATGTGATGCCTGCGGCGGCAACCGTCTGAAACCAGAAGCGCTCGCCGTGAGGCTGGACGGCAAACATATTGGTGACGTCGCAAATATGTCCATTGATGAATCTGGAGAGTGGTTTAGCCATCTCCACACCACTCTGAATAAGAACCAGAATGAGATTGCCCGGCGCATCCTGCGAGAAATCAATGAACGCCTTGGGTTCCTACAAAATGTTGGGTTGGAATATCTAACCCTGTCACGCGCGTCACGCACGCTTTCGGGCGGGGAGAGCCAGCGCATCCGGCTGGCTTCGCAAATAGGTTCAGGTCTTACAGGGGTGCTGTACGTGCTTGATGAAC
>CAXFCV010000284.1:0-1754 GCA_964000975.1 uncultured Rhodospirillaceae bacterium
ACAGGCCGGTGTTGCGGACCAGTCCTTACCCGGTGTTAAATCGTCCTCAAGACCGGCATCGACACGATCTATGCAGAACGTGCATTTTTGCGCCACTCCGAGCCTCTCTTCATGGGCCACGGTTTTTTCCTGGGGTGTTTCTTCTCTGTAATAAAAGCGCTTGTCATGAACAATGGTTCGGGCTTGATAGGGGCAGGCCACTGCACAAGATGCACAGCCAATACATCGTTCATAGTCCATCGTCACGAGGCCATCTGCGCGCTGTTTTGTTGCGCCTGATGGGCAGACTGGGACGCAGGAGGGCTCTGCGCAGTGTTGACATCCGGTCACTAAGAAAACCCGCTCCACATCGGGGTAAGTACCGGTTTCCACATCAAGGACCCGTCGCCATTGCACACCGGGGACGGTGTCATTAGCGTGTTTGCAGGCCACCGTGCAAGTTTGACAGCCAACGCAGCGATTAACGTCGACGACCATTCCCCATCGAGGCGTTTGGCTGTCTCCACTCGATATATTGTTCATCAATGGCCGCCCGTGTTAATGGTAGAGATGTCTCGTCGGGGCCCATCACCACGGGAAATTTTTAGTCGCGCGAGATCGGAACCACTCCCCGTTGAGTCCGTTAGCTTAAGGGAGAGTGACGTGAGTGAGTTAAGGCTGGGCAGATTAAGGTCCTTGGCATACGGGGTCTTCCAATGGTCAAATTGTCCTATCATGACCACAGTGTCTGGGCGAATTCCCTCGCGCAGAACAGCGTAGCCTTGTGTCGTGCCGGATACGCTCTCTAACACCACGGGATCGCCCTCCTCCAAGCCCATTTCCCTTCCGCGTGACCGATTAATAATCACGCCTTTGTGACCCGTAATATTTTGCGCGACTTCGTTTATGAGTGGGATGCCCACATTGGCGCCCCATGAATACTGCATGCTGCGGGAGGTAAGACCCCAGAAGGGATAGTCGTCTGGGTCGTATCCAGAATCTTGCACGTGGTCGGTCCAGATGTCTGGGAAGCGAACATATTCTGGGAGAGGCTCATACTCTTCTAATTGGGTGTCCCACCACTCGACACCAATCTCGTGCAGTCGATTTGCAAGCTGGGTGCCATGGCGTAGGACGCGTTCTTGGTATGGAAGTTCAAAGCGGATGCCGTTCTTTTTTAGGTGCGGATAGAGAAACCAGTCTAATTGTGGGAAGGGCCGAAGCTGATAACCGTTCTCCTTGAACCATTCGAGGTCACGGACCTCTTCACCGTTTGTAAGGTCGTGACTTGCTGCTTGTGCTGAATTATTCCAGATTTCCTCCAGCGAATGAGGGATGCTCTCGTCTAGGCCGTAGTCATAGTTGTCTGTTACGAGACGTACTCCGTGAGCCCCCCGGTTAAGGGCGTGGTTATATTGTTCCAAGATACCGGCGCGGCTGGCTATCTCCGTCGCTATATCAGTCATGTCCATGCAATCAGTGGTATTTTCAACAGCTGGCTGACGGATCGTCCATCCTTGTTGTGTCCAAAACTGTTCCACAAATTTGGTGCCACCAACCTGGATTAACTGCAGGCTCTCCAGATCCGTTGCTTCCGGTAGCAAAATGTCGGCGAAGTGATTGGTCTCGTCGTGGGTATACGCGAACGAGACAGTGAACGGAAACTCAGCGACGCGCTCCGCCACTTCCGGCGCATTCCATGATGAAATCGCTGGATTGGTACGATAACAAAACCAGATGTCCGGCTTGGTAGGCGTTGGCCAATTCGCCGGCGG
>CAXFCV010000285.1:0-8142 GCA_964000975.1 uncultured Rhodospirillaceae bacterium
CAATGTTACATTAATCAATGCCGGCGTATCGGGTGATACGACTGCAGGTGGGCGGGCGAGACTAGCCTGGGCGCTCGCCGACAGACCGGACGTCGTTATTTTAGAGTTGGGCGCCAATGATGGGCTGCGCGGATTGGAGCCGTCCGAGACCCGTGCCAATCTGGATGCAATTCTGTCAGAACTCGGAAAACGCGATATCACGGTGCTGTTGACGGGCATGCTGGCTCCCCCAAACCTGGGCAAGGAGTATGGCGTGGAGTTCAACAGCCTATTCCCAGCATTGGCGCAAGAACACGGTGCCGTGTTCTACCGTTTTTTTCTGGACGGGGTCGCCGGTGAACCCCACCTCAATCAACATGATGGTATTCACCCAAACCGGGCCGGCGTCGATGAAATTGTCCAGCGCATCCTGCCCAAGGTTATGGAAACCCTCAAACGGGTCCGTCCGTAATCTAGCGCTAACCTGTAATTTACAGAGAAATTACACTAATGTTTAAATCAGCGCACGCCGTCACCGCAGACTGGAAAACCGGCGTCGACTCATGCTTGGCGCAACTCGGGCAGGGGCCTTCAAGCGCCGGCGCTAACCTCGGTTTTCTGTATATCACGGAGGCCTTATCGGACAGTCTCGATCTCATTCTGCACGACCTTCATGAACGCTCCGGCATCTCCCATTGGGTTGGCAGCACCGGGCTCGGTGTATGCATTAATAATCCGTCGAATTGCGGTGAATTTTTTGACGACCCCACCATAGTAATCTTGGCCACCAATGTGCCCCCAGGAAGTTTTATCCTGTTCCCAGCTTCAGACTCGAGCGGCGCCCCGGGCGTAGATTTGGATCGACAGGAGATTGCCTGGGAAACATTGAAGAAAGACTGGCCGACGGGCCTGCCATTCGTGGTCGCGCATGCGGACACCTCTAATCCAAATGCTCTGCCCCTCATCGAACACCTGGCAGAGAGCACCGGAGGCTTTATCGTCGGCGGATTAACCTCCAGCGCAACGCCAAAACATCACGTCTCCGGGACCGTAACCGGCGGAAGTGTATCCGGCGTGGTATTCTCGCCCGAAGTGCCCGTGGTCACGGCTCTCAGTCAGGGCTGTCAGCCCATGAGCCGTCCACACACCGTCTCCCGCTCCACCGATAATCTTATATTTGAGTTGGATAACCGACCTGCCTTGGACGTGTTACTTGGTACCTTTGGCGTTGACTCGGTTTTGGCGTTGCGAGGTCTCGAAGGAGATGTTCATGCCGCTCTTCCCGTCGCGGGATCGGATACAGCCGATTATGTGGTGCGAAACCTGATAGGTGTAGATGAAGATCATGGCGTAGTCGCCATCGGCGCGCCGGTCCAGGACGGCGATCCCATCATGTTTGTCCGACGGGACCCCCAAGCCGCCGAGAATGATCTCCGACAGTCGTTTGAAAAACTCAAGAGCCGGGCAGGTGACCACATCAAAGGCGGGCTTTACATTTCCTGTATCGCCCGCGGGCCGAATATGTTCGGACGTCAAAACGCCGAGCTTGAGCTTATCCGAGACATCTTCGGCGGCATTCCCCTTGTTGGTCTCTATGCCAACGGGGAGATTTCCAATAACCGTATCTACAGCTATACAGGTGTGCTCACGTTATTTGTTTAAGCTTTCTTGGATGCACCGGTAAGGATGAGGCTGATTGTCGAGCTTTAGCTCCCACTCCGAATACTCTTGGAATATTGTTCGCACCGTCTGAGTAGGCAGGATGGCGCCACCTCTGACTCTGTAGCCGCCTATCACCCGCTTGGAAACGGCCTGATAAAGATCAGCGCAAATAACCTATCAAAAACGGGCCAACAACGGCCCTAAAGATGATTGGCGCGTATGTCTGCTAACAGACCCCTTGAAGCGTCCTCAATCATATCGAGCACGTTTTCAAAGCCATCCGGACCGCCGTAATACGGGTCTGGCACGTCCTGCTCTGGCCGGTCGGGGGCAAAATCCAGAAAACGCGAGAGGCGGATGCCAGGGGGCGTCCGGGCTATGCGAGCGAGATCGTTTAAATGGCCCGCATCCATAGCGAGAATATAATCGAAGGTCCGTAAATCAGCCTCATTGACCTGGCGGGCACGCTGCTGGCTGAGGTCAATGCCGCGCTGTCGCGCGGCCGCCTGGGATCGTCTGTCGGGCGGCTCTCCCACATGGTAGGCGGTGGTTCCAGCGGACTCGACGTGAACATCATCAGCCAGGCCAGCCTCCTTCACAAGCTTATCGAACACACCCTCAGCCGTGGGCGAACGGCAGATGTTACCGGTACAAACGAAAAGAACCTTGACCAAATCAATCTCCTGTCTAGCCTACTTTATCATGGCAATTTCTAGCAACCAAGAGATCGCCATTTTGACAGGCGCCAGCATCTCCAAGGAGTCCGGCCTTGACACATTTCGGGATGCTGATGGGATCTGGTCTCAGGTACGCCTCGAGGATGTGGCCACTCCGGAGGCCTTCGCGAAGAACCCGTCCCGAGTGCACGATTTCTACAATGCCCGTCGGCAGCAACTGGTAACAAGCAATGTTGAGCCCAACGCAGCGCACAGAGCGCTCGCCCGTTTGGAGGAGGGTTGGCCCGCGCGGGGAGGAGGTTCTGTAACGATCGTGACTCAAAACATCGACAGCCTCCATGAAGCGGGGGGCTCAAAGACGATTTTTCACATGCATGGCGAATTGCTGAAAGCCCGCTGCATGTCCTGCCAGGGGACATCACCCTGGTCACATGATCTCGGCCAGGGGGAGGCTTGTCCGCGATGTTTCAATGCCGGTAGCCTCCGCCCACATGTCGTCTGGTTTGGTGAAATGCCCCTTTTTATGGAAGAAATTCAGTGGCGTCTGCAGCACTGTGCGTTGTTCGTATCCATTGGAACATCCGGGAATGTTTATCCTGCAGCGGGCTTTGTACAAGATGCCCGCGCGGTCGGTGCGCGCACCATTGAGCTGAACCTGGAGCCGTCCGCCGGAGCGACCTTTTTTGACGACAGCCGTTATGGACCAGCGACAGAGCTTATCCCCAGTTTTGTGGATGAAACTCTGGAGATCGGCATTTAGCCCATGGGGTTTGCCGCTTCGTTAAATGAGGTGCGTGCCTGCACCCTGTGTGAGAAGACCTGCCCCTGGACCCGCGCCCTAAAATATCGATACATCCAAGCGCCCACATCATTATCGGCTAAGTGCCCGGCATCAAAGTTCTCGAGACTGGTATCGCCTGGAACGACCACTCGGTCGAGCAGCTGCCGGATTGGATTCGGATTAATGGAAATATATTTTACGACGCATCCCGGATCGCCATCATGCCGATGGGATTTTGCTATCCCGAACGTCTAGCAAGGGGCAGCGTCCCAAGGTCCGCTCGCCTCAGCCATCTCTCGCTATTTCCGCGGCAGTGCTGCGCGTTTTTCTCCCAGCTTTGCGCGCTGAAATTTCCCGGTTGGCGATGTATATTCCGGCGCCAAAAATCACGAGACTGCCCACCCAGGTCCAAGCATCCGGCACTTCGCTGAAAAGAAAGAAACCCATGAGCGCAACGAAGATCAGCCGCGTATACTCATAAGGGAGAACTGCGGAAGCATCTGCACTCACCATGGCCCGATTAAAGCATAAGTGACCACCCGTTGCAGCTGCACCGACAAAGGCAAGCCAGACCCAAGTAATCCCTTGCGGCATTTCCCATACCCAGAACAGAGGGATGGCAGATATGGGTGTAGCGATCAACGCCACCATGAGAACCATAGTGTTAGGAGACTCCGTCCGGCTCAGAACCTTCACGAGAAGAATGGACGTCGCCACAAACACTGACCCGGCAAGCATTAAAAGTGCACCGGGCGTCACTACTTCTAGGCCCGGACGGAGAATAATCAGGGTACCGACAAAGCCAAGCACCACAGCAAGCCAGCGCCGCAATCTCACATCCTCAGCCAAAAATATAGCCGCGCCAACAGTGGCGAAAAGAGGTGCCGTGAAACTGAGGGATGTTGCTTCAGCCAGCGGCAACAAAGTCAGCGCGGTAAACCATAAGAACATGGAAGTCAGGCTAGAAGCCGTCCGAAAACAATGGAGAGCAAACCGGTTCGTTCTAAGCCCCGCGAACCCTATTTTTATAAACCACGGCGTCATAAATAGGAGGTTGAAGACATTGCGGAAGAACACCACCTCCAAAGGGTCCACGTCGCGCGCAGCGAGACGGATGGTAACGCTCATGAGAGCGAAACATGCGCTTGCCATAATGATCCAGATAGCACCCTTGAAAGCGCCCGGCGCTTCACGCCACCAGGAAGACAAGAAAGTCATGTGATGTTATGGGGGAGCCCCTTACAGGGTGCAAGCACTGCACGCCTGCCACCAAAACCTGAATGCACTATAGTGCGTGCCGGTATAGTCAGAAGCGGAAATCAATCGGCCCCTATGCCAGCCCGGGAGTGACATTAAAGGAGGCCTCCGTCTTTTCCCGCACTTCATCGAGGGTCACGTCCGTCGCCAATTCGATCAGGGTTGCCCGACCCGACTTTCGGTCAATCTCATAGACCCCGAGGTCGGTGATTAGCATATCTACCACCTGAGTGCCTGTGAGGGGCAAGTTGCATTCTTTGAGAAATTTTGGGCTGCCGTCTTTGGCGTTCTGGTCCATGATAACAACGACCCGTTTCACGCCAGCGACCAAGTCCATGGCACCGCCCATACCCTTTACGAGCTTGCCCGGTATCATCCAATTCGCGAGGTCACCATTTTCCGCTACCTGCATGGCACCCAATATTGCCAGATCTACGTGTCCCCCTCTTATCATGCCGAAACTGGTGGCGCTGTCGAAGTAGGACGTCTGATCCAGCTCCGTTACCGTTTGCTTCCCAGCATTAATAAGGTCCGGGTCTTCATCCCCCGCATAGGGAAAGGGACCGATGCCCAACATCCCGTTCTCACTTTGTAGGGACACGGAAACGCCATCCGGAATATAGTTCGACACCAAAGTCGGAATACCGATGCCGAGGTTTACATAAAATCCATCCTGGAGTTCCTTGGCAGCACGGGCTGCCATGTCATTGCGTGACCAAGCCATGTCTCTTCTCCCTTATGCCACATCCCGTTCACGGGTCGTCAATTGTTCGATGCGATTTTCAAAGCTCGTGCCTTTGATAATGCGCTGCACAAATATGCCTGGCGTATGAATTTTGTCCTTATCCAACTCACCCGGTTCTACCAGGTTCTCCACTTCGGCGATTGTCACCTTCCCTGCGGTGGCCATGATAGAGTTAAAATTGCGCGCCGTTTTCCGGAAGATCAAATTTCCCTCTGAGTCACCCACATCCGCTTTCACAATAGCAACGTCAGCAACGAGACCCGTTTCCATCACGTAGTTTTCTCCATCAAATGTCCGGGTTTCCTTGCCATCAGCGATTTGTGTGCCAAAACCTGTTTTTGTGAAAAACGCTGGTATGCCGGCCCCGCCAGCACGAATACGTTCTGCAAGGGTACCTTGCGGATTGAACTCCAGCTCCAATTCTCCATCGAGGTATTGCTGTTCAAAGGTTTTATTTTCGCCCACATAAGAGGAGATCATTTTTTTAATTTGCCTAGTCTTTAGAAGCAGACCAAGTCCGGCATCATCAATACCGGCGTTGTTCGACACAACGGTAAGGTTACCGATGCCAGTATCTCGCATAGCAAGGATCAGGTGTTCTGGAATTCCGCAAAGGCCAAACCCACCTGCCATAACCGTCATGCCATCGTACATCAGCCCTTCGAGTGCCGTTTGCGCATCGGCATAAATTTTATTCATTAAACATCCTCACAAACTATTTTAAATCGTGCGGTTAGTTAGAATCCAGGATCTTCTACGTAGGTTACATGAGACGCATTTTGCGATAAAGCCATCAGGATAATATTTCTTAATCACAGGGAACCAAAATTTGTCTCAAGGATAGAGAGAGAGCGTGTAGCCACAATTTCTGATCTAAGTAGATTGGTTGCAGAATAACCATGCGTCGTTACTCCTTACTCGCCCGCGAGAATGAAATAAGAAAAACCACCTAAATAAATTGGCGACTAAACAAAATCATCGGGCAATTTAACGCTGAACCTATCAAACTTATAATTGTTCAAGGCCTCCTTAAACGGTTCCTGAAATTCAGGACTTAGCACGTTATTTCTCATTCGTCCGACTAACCGAGTAATGTGTTCCTCCAACTTTTTACCAGATTTCTCATCTGGATTAGGAATAGCATCTCTGAACAGCTCATCCTTTACCGCCACATCGAAAAAAGCCGTTAGAAGATCAATCCCTATTATAGGCACACAACTATAACTAACATGCACAGTACTCTCAGAATGGCACATTGCTTCGTGATAAAATCCTCGTGGAATGTATATAAAATCACCTGAGGTTAATTCTTCGTCTATGGACAACTCACCTTTGTTGGCCTCATGAAAACTTTGATCTATTGACTTAAAAAAATGGTGATTGATTGGCTTTTGAACTGATGTGCCATAAACACGCCACTGTTTTGAACCCTCTACTTGAAATGCAAACACGTCGTGTGTGTCAAAATGGACGGGTAGTGCCTGGTTTTCACTCCGAGAACAGTAGAGGTTTGCCTGCACTTTACCTAGAAAAGTGCTCTCAATAGCGTGCGCTACTGATTTCAGCCCTGGGTTAAGGGTTTCGATGTCGTTAAGAACGAGAGAGGCGCCATTTTTAACGTGTTCCGCAACCTGATCGAAGTTAATCAATCGCCCCTCGTTTCCCTCACGCGTAATTGATGGATAACTGAATTGATCTACAGAGATTGCGCTCGTATGGGAATATAGGTTCAAAGAGTGCGGAGACCAGATAGCAGACTGGTTCAGTATTTCTGATAATAATTTCCAATTCATGATGTCAGAAAATTTATTATCTGCGCCCTTTATTACTACGGGTTTATTCCGGAAATAATCTCTGAAAAAATCCATTACAGTCATAGGCGTGACAATAGAGTCGAACAAAAGTTCTTCCTCGACTTTTACTTGATTATTTTCCAATGCTGATCCTTACCGGTAGAGTTAAAATTACGAAACAACCAAATGTAAAATGCAAATAGTAATTGTGTAAAGATTTATTGCCATGGATTACTGTCCCAACAAAATTACGCTGGCTATCGGCAAGAGGTGGCTTAGACTGGAAATTTTTCTGCTCTTACTCGCAGATTATTTCGACCAATTTTTATTCTCAATATCTTTTGTCAATAATGAAAATGATTGTTTTCTGGAACTCTCCTAAATTTTTCAAAATTTTGAAGTTGAATATAAGACTAGAGCTTGAGACAGTGGGGTAAAATTTCGAGTAAGGGTTAAGCCGCTCTCCATGATGCCCTTGCATCAACCCAAGATATAAAATTTGAATAGTGGTTTGCGCTCCTTTGCGCGGAGGTCTATATACGCTCGCCGGTTCGGTGGAGAATTATATGTCGAGAAAGGCCTATCTCGTTGTGGTTTCAGGATGCGCTGTTCTCCTAATCACCATGGGCGTTCGACAGAGCTTCGGGCTATTCCTCAATCCGTTAACCCAGGATTTTCAGCTCGACTTCAGCGTTTTTTCGTTAACCCTTGCAATACAGAACCTGCTTTGGGGATTGTCTCAGCCTTACATCGGTGCACTCGCAGATAAATACGGTTCGGGGCGTACCATCGTATTAGCCGGCATCGCAAACGTTCTCGGAATGTGGTGGCTAGCAAATGCCACCTCAGTTTGGGAAATCCACATTAGCGCGGGTGTAATCGTTGGGATCGCTGGGTCTGGCGCGACCTTAGCCGTTATTTTGGGGGTCATCGCGCGAAACGTGCCAACAGAACGGCGTAGCCTGTTCCTTGGAATAGGTAGCGCAGTTGCAACAATGGGCCAAATTACAATTGCGCCGGTATCTCAAAATCTGATCACAGATTTTGGCTGGGCCACGACGGTCATCCTTCTTGGCATAACAATGGGCCTGATCGTGCCGTTGGCCTTCGCACTGAGGGGCAAGGCAAGCGACTTAAACGCATCCAATGCAGGAGCGGAAAAATTGATGGATGCCCTCCATCAGGCTCGGACCCACTCAGGCTATCTATGCCTTACCCTTGGATTTTATGTTTGCGGCTTCCACGTGG
>CAXFCV010000286.1:0-1839 GCA_964000975.1 uncultured Rhodospirillaceae bacterium
CCAATCCAGTTGTTTCCTCAAGGCGACGATGGGGCCAACGACGATGAGGGTTGGTGGTTCCAGCGCTGATTCTTGTAAAGCGCGGGTGCAGTTGCCTAGTGTTGTTTCAATGACGCGTTGATCTGAGAGGGTGGCTCGGCTGATCAGAGCGACAAGTTCATCATGTGGCCGACCAGCCTCCAACAGCTTTTCTGAGATCCGACCTAAATGTGTAGCACCCATGTAAAAAATGAGTGCTTGAGAACCATTGGCAAGGGCCTTCCAGTTAATGTCGTCTGGCACATTACCGCCCGCATTATGGCCGGTGATAAAGGTAATGGCCGTATTGGTACCGCGGGTTGTCATCGGTATGCCGGCGTAGGCAAGGCCGCCTACGCCGGCGGTAATACCGGGTACTACGCGGAACGGGATGTCGGCCTCTATGAGCCGGAAGCATTCTTCAGCACCCCGACCAAATACAAAAGGATCGCCGCCTTTGAGGCGCAACACCCGCTTTCCGTTCCGAGCGAGTTCGACCAGTCGCTCCGTAATGTCATTTTGTTTTGGCGATGGTTTTCCGCCGCGTTTACCGGCATATTCTTGCTGTGCCTCTGGCCGAGCAAGTTTTAAGATGTCGTCCCCTACCAAAGCGTCATAGACAATCACATCGGAGGTTTGCAGAGCGTGCAGGCCGGCAAGCGACATCAAGCCTGGATCGCCCGGACCAGCGCCCACGAGCCAGACGCTGCCGGGCTCGAATACAGGAAATTTTACAGGAAGGTTTTCCATTGCTTAAGAATTTAGCAGAATGGAACAGGTAGAAGAAAGCACAGCCTTTCCGGTAGCCATAAGGAAATATTTTGCGAAACGAGACTTCATCTGATGAGGACATCCGGGAGCTTCGGAAAGGCTGGGCAACTGGGGCTTGCGCGGCGGCGGCGGCGCGTGCGGCCTATCAGGCTTTGCTCACGGGACATTTCCCCGATCCGGTGGAAATTATCCTGCCCAAGGGCCAACGCCCGTCTTTTGCTCTGGTTGAAACAGGCCAGTCCGAAGGTGTTGCCATGGCGGCCATTGAAAAAGATGCAGGCGATGATCCCGATGTGACCCACGGTGCCATCATCCGGGCCGAGGTCCGCTTGCGGGAAGAATCGGGGATTAGATTTCACGCCGGCGCGGGGGTGGGCCACGTGACCAAACCTGGATTGCCGTTGAAGGTCGGTGAGCCGGCCATTAATCCGGGTCCTCGGCAGATCATAACGGAGAATATTCAAGCTGTTGCCGAGAATCTCGGCGCCCCAGGACATGTGGAGGTGACGCTCTCCGTGGACAACGGCCAGGAGCTTGCGAAGAAAACCTGGAACCCGCGGCTTGGGATCGTGGGTGGACTCTCCATTTTGGGTACCACGGGGATCGTTGTGCCGTATTCCTGTTCAGCCTGGATCGCGTCGATCCATCAGGCCATCGATGTCGGACGTGCTGATGGCCTTGATCATATGGCGGGCTGCACTGGATCCACGTCGGAACAGGCGGTTGCGGCCCGTTATACGTTTGGTGATGGCAATATCATCGATATGGGAGATTTTGCCGGCGGGCTCCTCAAGTATGTGCGGGATCATCCCATTCCAAAACTGACCATCGCCGGTGGATTTGGTAAACTCTCAAAACTCGCTGAAGGGCATATGGATCTGCATTCCAAACGCTCTCAAGTCGATGTTGCCGCATTGGCAAGCCTGGCGGCTGAGTTAACGGATGAAGAGGCCCTGCTGGCCCGTGTCCGGACGGCTGAAACGGCAGGCCAAGCGCTGCTTGTGGCGGAGGAGGCAGGATTGCCCCTAGGCAACGCCGTTGCAGCCAAAG
>CAXFCV010000287.1:0-4341 GCA_964000975.1 uncultured Rhodospirillaceae bacterium
ACCGGTCACATGCTAGCCGATATTGTAGCAAATATTGGCTCTCTGGATGTTGTATTTGGGGAAATAGACCGATGAGCATGGTTGGGCAAGAAGATTATCAGCCGGACAGCTTCGAGTTCGCGCCTGCAGCCATGGAAATGGCGCAGGTGGAAATCGCAAAATATCCTGATATCCGTAAAGCCAGCGCGGTAATGCCTCTGCTGGATCTGGCACAGCGGCAAAACGATGGCTGGCTTCCACGCGCGGCCATGGATTACGTTGCAGGGTTGTTAGAAATGCCGCCGATCAAAGTCTATGAAGTCGCTACGTTCTATACGATGTACAATTTGAAACCGGTTGGACGCCATCATGTTCAGGTTTGCACAAATCTGCCGTGCTGGCTTCGCGGTTCAGATTATATTGTGGACGCCTGCAAGCAGAAATTGGGTATTGATTTTGGTGAAACGACGACTGACGGCGAGTTCACGCTAACTGAGGTCGAATGTCTTGGCGCCTGCGTCAATGCCCCGATGTTCCAAATAAATGATGATTACTATGAAGATCTGGACGCGACTTCTGCAATATCTATTTTGACTCAGTTGGAGCTTGGAGAGATACCTAAACCGGGCTCCCAGATCGATCGAAAAAGTTGTGAGCCCATCGGCGGACTTACCGCCTTATCCGAGAACAATGTGAAGAAGACAGATGCTTAGAGACAACGACCGTATTTTTACCAATCTCTATGGTTATCAGGATCCCTACCTCGCAGGTGCGAAATCCCGTGGAGACTGGGACGACACGAAAAAGCTTATTGAGATGGGACGCGACGAGATCATTGAGAATGTGAAAGAATCAGGCCTTCGTGGACGGGGAGGTGCGGGATTTAGTACGGGCCTTAAGTGGTCGTTCATGCCCAAGGAGTCGGATGGGAGGCCACATTATCTAGTGGTTAATGCGGACGAGGGGGAGCCTGGGACATGCAAGGACCGGGAAATTATGCGCCATGATCCACACAAGTTGATTGAAGGCTGTCTGGTTGCCAGTTTCGCCATGGGCGCACACGTCGCATACATTTATGTTCGGGGCGAATTTTACCGGGAAATTGAAGCGCTTCAGCGGGCTCTCGATGAAGCCTATGATGCTGGCTTGATTGGAAAAAATTCCTGCGGTTCTGGATACGATTTTGACCTTTACATCCATCGTGGATCAGGGGCTTACATTTGCGGAGAGGAAACAGCGCTGATTGAGAGCCTTGAAGGGAAGAAGGGCCAGCCAAGATTAAAGCCGCCATTCCCCGCAAATTCTGGACTTTATGGCTGCCCGACTACGGTTAACAACGTTGAGTCAGTCGCAGTTGTTCCGACCATCCTCCGGCGTGGCAAAGATTGGTTTGCTAACCTGGGACGAGCGAACAATACGGGCACGAAGCTGTTTAACATTTCCGGCCATGTGGAACATCCTTGCACAATAGAAGAAGAAATGAGCATCCCTCTGAAAGTTCTGATCGAGAAGCACGCCGGCGGTGTGCGCGGCGGGTGGGATAATTTGCTGGCCGTCATTCCAGGCGGTGCCTCTGTTCCGTGTCTTCCCAAGGGAATTTGTGACACGGTGCTTATGGATTTTGACTCACTGCGGGAACAGCAGTCCGGGCTCGGGACGGCGGCCATTATGGTGATGGATAAATCGACGGATATTATTGCCGCGATCGCGCGCCTGTCTTCGTTCTACAAACACGAAAGTTGTGGCCAGTGTACTCCTTGTCGCGAAGGAACCGGCTGGATGTCCCGCATGATGTCCCGCATGGTGACGGGCAACGCCACCGTGGAGGAAATTGATTTGCTCGAACAGGTGACGCGGCAGGTTGAAGGGCACACTATCTGTGCCCTCGGTGACGCTGCGGCCTGGCCGATCCAAGGGTTGATCCGTCATTTCCGCCCGGAAATGGAGGCCCGCATTGACCATGCCAAAAAGCATTCCATTGCCGCGTAGGGGAAGAGGGGATGCCCAAACTTACGATTGATGGTGAAGAGATCGAGGTCGAATCTGGACTGACGGTCCTTCAGGCCTGTGAATTGGCGGGCAAGGAAATCCCGCGGTTCTGTTATCACGAGAGGCTATCGGTCGCCGGCAACTGCCGGATGTGCCTCGTAGAGATGGAGCGGGCGCCGAAACCTATCGCCTCATGCGCCATGCCCGTTGGCGAGGGAATGGTCATAAAAACGGATACCGAAGTCGTTAAGCGGGCCCGTGAAGGCGTCATGGAGTTCCTGCTAATTAATCATCCCCTTGACTGCCCCATCTGTGATCAGGGCGGAGAATGTGATCTTCAGGATCAAGCGATGGGTTACGGGATGGATAAATCCAGGTTTATTGAAAACAAACGGGCGGTAGAGGATAAGTATCTCGGCCCACTCGTCTCGACGATCATGACCAGGTGTATTCATTGTACGCGTTGCATTCGGTTTGCCCAGGAAGTTGCCGGGGTACCTGAGCTTGGCGCCACGGGCCGCGGCGAACACATGGAAGTGGGAACGTATGTGGAAAAAGCTCTGACCTCAGAGATGTCAGGGAATATCGTTGACTTATGTCCAGTCGGGGCGTTGACATCGAAACCTTATGCATTCACGGCTCGGTCGTGGGAACTAAAAAAAACGGAATCCATAGATGTTCTGGATGCCGTTGGCTGTAACATTCGTATTGATACTCGGGGCTCCGAAGTCATGCGGATTTTGCCACGCAATCATGACGACGTGAATGAAGAATGGATATCCGATAAAACGCGACATGCCTGCGATGGACTCAAACGCCAAAGATTGGATCAACCCTTTCTCCGCAAAGACGGCAAACTATTAGCGGCAGACTGGCCCGAGGTACTATCGACCGTCGCTGAAAAGATTAACGCCGCAGACGTAAAAATCGGCGCCATTGCCGGCGATCTTGCGGATTGTGAGTCGATGACAGCCCTGATGGACCTCATGGTAGCAAACGGGTCGGGCAATATCGACTGCCGCCAGGACGGCGGGGCGGTTGGCGATACACGAGCCAGCTATATTTTCAACAGCACCATCGCCGGAATAGAAGACGCTGATGCACTCCTACTGATTGGAACAAATCCCCGATTGGAAGCGCCAGTTCTAAACACTCGTATCCGCAAACGCTATTTAAGAGGCGGTTTCGCGGCCGGTCTGATCGGCCCTCGGGTCGATCTGACCTACGATGCGGCGCACCTTGGAGATGGTCCGTCGGCTTTGGACGATCTTCTTGCGAGCAAAGGCGATTTTTCCGATTTATTGAAGCAGGCGAATAAACCACTAATTATTATCGGTTCTGGCGCACTTGCCCGTGACGATGGCGCCTCGCTTTTGGCCAAGGCACGTCAACTCGCTGAAAAAACGGGAGCGGTGCGCGATGATTGGAACGGCTTCAACGTCTTGCAGCGCGCAGCCTCACGGGTGGGCGGACTGGACCTCGGCTTTGTTCCAAAAAATAAATCCTCGCTCGACACCGCGGGTATAGTAATGGCGGCAGGTGCAGGCAAACTCGATGTGGTCTATCTACTGGGTGCGGATGAAATTGATATGCAAGCGTTGGGCGATGCCTTTGTTATTTACCAAGGCCACCATGGTGATGCCGGAGCCCATCGCGCAGATGCCATTCTCCCCGGCGCAGCTTACACCGAAAAAAACGCGACATACGTGAACACGGAGGGCCGAGTGCAACGGGCTGCATTGGCAACGTTCCCCGTCGGAGAAGCAAAAGAAGACTGGGCCATCATCCGCGCGCTATCGGAGTCTATGGGCAAGAAACTGCCCTATGATTCGCTCGTGGACGTGCGCCGGCGTATGGCGGACATCAATCCGGTCTTTTCAACTCTTGATGAAACTGTCTCGGCGACTTGGGGTGACACGACGGGCGTCGGCACAACCCGTGATGCGCCGTTTAAGTATCCGATTGGTAACTTTTATATGACGGATGCTATCAGTCGTGCCTCGGAGGTTATGGCAGCGTGTACCGCGCTGGCACGCGTTGTCGATAACAAGGCGACAGGCAATAATGGCTGAACTTTGGGGAACATATCTGTGGCCTGTGGCGTGGATTGTCATAAAGATTATAATGATTGTGATGCCGCTTCTGATTGGCGTAGCCTATCTCACCTATATTGAGCGGAAGGTTATTGCGGCCATCCACTTGCGCCGCGGCCCAAATGTGGTTGGTCCATACGGGCTCCTACAACCTATCGCCGATGGTATGAAGCTTTTCTTTAAAGAGACGATCATACCCAGCAGCGCAAACAAAGTTGTGTTCGTGATCGCGCCCATGCTGACCTTTGTGCTGGCGCTAATTGCCTGGGCGGTGATTCCA
>CAXFCV010000288.1:0-5147 GCA_964000975.1 uncultured Rhodospirillaceae bacterium
ATCTGGTTAGGTGTCACCGGCGTTGATGTGAGGGGCCTAACACCGACCTCTACGATCTTGTGAAGCCAAGTATTGTGGCTGATGGCGAAAGTCCTCTGACATGTTAGATTGCAGACTGAACCAAGGCCAAACAATAAGAGAGTTTGAGTAAAAGTCATGAGAAATTTACAGAATGGTTCCCTCCTTCTCACACCGGGTCCATTGACGACTTCCGAGTCTGTCAAAAAGGCAATGGTGCGGGATTGGGGATCGAGAGACCTGGAATTCATCGCGATGACGGAACGGGTGCGTCTGGGTGTGGAGGAGATTGCCGGGGTGGCGCATGGTTCCCACGTTTGTGTGCTGCTGCAGGGCAGTGGAACCTTTGCCGTGGAAGCTGCCATAACGTCGCTCATTCCCCGCGATGGCAGGGTGCTCGTTTTGGTGAATGGCGCGTATGGTCGTCGCGTCAGCCGAATCTGTGACTACCATGGCCGCGAATATTTTTCGATGGAAACTGATGAGAATGTGCCATCCGATGTCGCAGAATTGGCGGCATTTTTGTCTTCCAACGCCGATATCACCCATGTGATTGCGGTCCATTGTGAGACCACATCGGGCATTCTAAACCCAATAGCGGAGATTGCTACGGCAGTGCAAGATCACGAATGTCACCTCATCATTGATGCCATGAGCTCATTCGGTGCACTCACCCTGAGTGTTCAGGATGTCCCGTGTCTGGCGATCGTCGCGTCGTCAAATAAATGTTTGGAGGGGGCACCCGGCATCGGCTTTGTGGTGGCGGAGCGAGAGGAACTTCAAAAGGCTACGGGCAACGCCAACTCCCTCGCCCTGGATATTCACGCCCAGTGGGCTGGCTTCGAGAGTAATGGCCAGTGGCGGTTTACCCCACCCACACAAGTCCTGGCCGCCTTGGATCAGGCTATTTTGGAGCACAAACAAGAAGGCGGCGTGGGCGCGCGGGGACGCCGGTATGCGGGGAATTGTCAGATTCTGATTGAGGGGATGAGAAGCCTGGGATTCAAGACTTATCTGTCAGACAGTTTGCAAGCGCCGATCATCGTGACCTTCCATCGGCCGTCCCATCCCAATTTTGAGTTCGATGAATTTTACGCCCGCCTAAAGGATAAAGGGTTCACCATCTACCCCGGAAAGTTAACTAAAGCAGACAGCTTCCGCGTGGGCTGCATCGGTCATTTGTTTAAAGATGACATGATGGCAGCTGTGGAAGCGGTCAGAGATGTGCTGACGGAGATGAAGATCAACCTCTAGTCTGCGAGGAAGGCCTGAAATCTGCGGGCGACATCTTTTGGCTTAACAGTCGGTCGGCCAAGATTGTCCAGTGACCCTGGGGTGATTTTGACATGGATAAGCGTTGGCCCTTGGCCCTCTTGGGCAGTTTTCAGAGCCGTTTCGAATTCAGATTGTGAGTCGCAAAGGACACCGAACCGGTATCCACAGGCTACGGCAACTTGCGCAAAGTTGACATGGGGACTCATGGTGGCCTGTCCGCCGGTCGAGTCATGGACGCCATTGTCTAGCACGACGTGGACCAAATTGGCGGGTGCTTGGGCACCAATGGTCGCCAAGGTGCCCATCTTCATCAGAGCAGCGCCATCTCCATCCAAGACTATGACCGGTTTGGTTGTATTTAATGCAACTCCGAGCCCCATGCCCGACGCACAGCCCATAGATCCGACCTGATACAGATGGGCGTCGCGGTCCGCGATGGTGAACAGCTCGCGGCCGCATTTGCCGGTCGTAGCGATGATTGCCGTATCTTGAGATGCAACGTCCGAAACAGTCTGAAGTAAGGCGTAGCGGTTCGGCCGGTCTCCGCCGGTGGTGGTGTTCTTAAAGGTTCCGTCGGACGTCACTATCACCGCCTGATCAACCAACGGCTCATCATCGACAGTTCCTTTCTCCATCACGAGGCCAAACGGAAGGTCGGAAATAGATATTTCGGCCTCCATGGCATCAAGAACGGCCGAGATCTCGTCGGGCATCCCCGGAAACCTGAGGTTCCTGATGCGCATGGTCTCTAAGAGGGATTGTGTGATTTGGCTCATCAATTCGTGCTGAGGTTCATCTTTCACACCGGGCTGTCCCCGCCACGTCGTAATTAAGAGGGTCGGAATGCGAAACGGATAATTGAGCGATGTGAGCGGATTGACACAATTGCCAAGGCCGGAGTTCTGGCACATCACAACGGTTTTCCGGCCTGCGAGCCAAGCCCCTGCCGCAATGGCGACGGCTTCACCCTCACTCGCAGCCCCTACATAATTCGTTCGATCAGATGTAATCGCCCGATTGATAAATGGCGTCAGCAATGAACACGGAACGCCGGTGTAAAAATCATACCCGCGCTCCTGCGCCGGGACGATAAAATCATCTGCCTTTATCATAAGAACCTCTGGGCATCCGCCAGGTCAGAACTGTTGTCGACGTCAAGCCAATGACCTGTGACATATTCGACTTTGATAGGAACATCTTGCCTGGCAAGCTCTTCAAAGAGGTTAATCATACTGGCTTGCTCACCATTACTCTGGGCCATGATTCTTGTCATCGCATTTTTTACCTGGGAAGCACCTATTGTGCTTAATTTAGCCAGGCCAATCCATTCACCATTGATTTGCTCCTCGGGAACGTCGGGAGACATCTGTGTGAGGTGAACATTCTCATTTCCCAGATATCCCGGGTTAAAGGGTTCGCTACATATCACAAGGTCACGGTTTCGGGATCGGGGGGCTGGGTCTTTTTCACGCCACAACGCGTCAACAATTAAAACGATATCCCCCTCGGCCCCAACCAGCTGATCGAGGATATGATGGCGGAACAGGATGTCTCCGTAAGCAAATATGATCGGCCCCGAGAGATACCCTGCGGCGCTGTTCAAAGATGCCAGTTCTCCGGTCTGTTCATGATCGTCATTGTCAAAATATTCAATCGACGCAAGGTTTACAGTGTGTTTTTGGTAACCGCGAACCACAGCGATGTTTCGGATGTCTGCTTGATTGAGAGCAGAGGTCAAGCGTCGAAGCAGGGGCTGACCGCGAACATCGACCATACATTTCGGGATGTGCTTCGTGAGATCACCGAGATTTGAGCCTCGTGACGCCGCTAATATGATTGCCCTTGTTTCGGGCGCTCCCTGCGGTAAGTAGCGTTTTTCGGCGTCCGCCAGTTCGGAATTTTCGGCGAGCTCAAAAATATCTTTTACTGACGCGATGGTTCCTTCGGCACCCTTGAGGGACTGTTCCCGATAAATCCGCCGGGAAACGTCGCGCATTGCAGAGATGCCGGCGCGCAGGTTGTGGTTTGCCCAGATGACGACAGATGCCCCGGATTTTTCAAACGCTTCCGTTGGTATATTGTAGTAGGTTGTTGGGACAATGACGACCGGACAGCGTCGGCTCCATTCCTCTAAAAAAGTAAGAATTTCGGCGCCATCGGATTTTTTAGAGTGAATGAGAATACCATCTGCACCAGCCTCGTGATAGGCCTCAGCGCGTTTCAGCGCCTCCTCCATGCCCCATCCTGAAATGAGGGCCTCCACCCGAGCAATGAGGCAAAATTCATCATGGGACTGGCTGTCTTTGCCGGCTTTTATCTTTCCACAAAATTCATCGATGTCTGCTAAGGGTTGCCCGTCCCCAATAAACGAATTTGTTTTAGGGAACAGTTTATCTTCTATGCAAATCCCGGCAATGTCCCTTTGACAGAGTTTTTGAACCACGCGTCTCAAATTATTAAAGTTGCCATACCCGGTATCGCCATCTACCAAAATAGGGATGGATGTTGCATCAGACATAAATTCAAGCATTTCTAAAACTTGTGTCCATGAAGCTTCATTGCTGTCCCGCACACCCAAACCTGCTGACATTGAGAGCCCAGACGCCCATATGCCTCCAAAGCCGGTTTCTTCGACGATTTTTGAGGAAATGCCGTTATGTGCTTCCATTAGAAACTCGAGGTTGCCCGAAGCGAGCATGGCTCTGAGCTGGCTGGCCTTGGATAAATAGGAATTCATGTTCAGCATTACATAATTGTCATAATTGCTTCAGGAGAGGTATAGCTATATTACCGTATGAAATAAAGCCGTCTCACATCCAATTATTCTGGCTCTTTCCGATTAAGTTGTTGGTTATTAATCATAAATTTTAAACAAATGCTGACAGAACCTAAATTCAGAACCGAGCAAATTGATTGCTTCAAAGATCAGGGTTTCGTTATCTTCCCAAAAGCATTTAATGTGGCGGAGGCGCAGACCATTCAGGATTGGACGGTGGAGCTGACAGAGTCTCCTGAGGAACCAGATCGACATTGGGTCTATCATGAGACCAGCCTGGTCGACACAAACATCTCCCTAATCAACCGTATCGAGAACATGACCCCGTTTCATGCGGGATTTCGAAGACTGGCGGACAGCCTGCTACAATCGGTTGGCCAACTCTTGGGGGAGGAAGCCGTTTTGTTCAAGGATAAGATTAATTTTAAGATGCCCGGCGGAGACGGCTTTAAGCCTCACCAGGACTCTCAGGCTGGCTGGGAGGCCTATGCCGGTTATTTCATCAGCGTGATGGTCAGTATCGACCCGGCCACCCGTGAAAATGGCTGTTTGCAATTAGCTCCCCGGCCTGACACGGAACTCGTAGGCAGGGAGTGGGAGCCCCTAACGGAGTTTGAAACCGCTAAAATGAAATTCACACCTGTTGTGACCGAGCCGGGCGACGTTATTTATTTCGACAGTTATGCTCCGCACATGTCCAATCCAAATATGACTGATCAGCCTCGACGGCTCTACTTTGCGACCTATAATCGGCTCTCTGAAGGCGATCATCTTGCAGCTTATTATGCAGACAAGCGGAAAAACTTTCCCCCTGACATCGAACGGGTGGCAGGCAAGGAATATGTCTACCGGGTCTAATACCCTGCTGGCATTTCAATTCGGGGAGCAATGATTTGTTCGGCCCGCTTGATATCTTCAGGAAAATCGATTTCGATCCACGGAATGCCGACAACGTCGTGGAATTCTATCTCATCCGCGCGCGCGGCGAGGATCATCGATCTAAATGAGTTTTCGCAGGGCGTGTCGATCGCCCCTGCCTTTATTTGCTGATCCAAGCTGTTTGCAACAAATTGAGCAG
>CAXFCV010000289.1:0-2834 GCA_964000975.1 uncultured Rhodospirillaceae bacterium
CGATCAATACAGATCCGGTCTACCTGATCAAGGTTTTCTAGACCCAATGCGTTTAGGCAGTAAGCAATTGACATCAATGGGTAAGTAAATGAATGTTTGCGCCGATTGAGCCGGGCCTCAGAGATGGCATGGAGAACGAGACTGCCACTTTCATCCGATACAATGGCGGCACCCGTATCATGACTATTACATTTAAGGCCTAAGATGATCATGGTGTCACTCAACGCTGGGGCATTACAGTTAGGAATGGCTTATAGCAGTGTATTACGCTTCCGTCTGATGCCCGTACCGTGCATTCCGCAAAAATGAGAGCGTCTAAGCGCATTGACTTGTGTGAGCGAGGACCCATGGATTGTATCAATGCCTCTAGCGGACTATCTGTAGTCCAGCGAAACGTGTAACTCCGGAAAAACTAGTAAAGCTCTCAAAGGCGCAACGGCCTCAATATTAAAAGTTTATGGTAGCGACTAATTTTACTTTTTAAAAACTGTGTTCTTTCATGACGCCAATAAGACTTCACACCTGAGCCACATTGACAATGACGAGTCTCTCTATAACCCTGTCTTCACCGATAGACCATGACAATAGGCAATCCGTTGGCTGGTGGTTGATTGGAATGTGCGGCATGGTATTGATAATGGTCATATTGGGCGGTGTCACACGTTTGACCGACTCGGGTCTCTCCATGGTGGACTGGCGCCCGATTACGGGTTGGCTTCCGCCTCTGAGTACTCAAGAGTGGCAAGCCGTTTTTGAGCTCTACAAGGTCACGCCCGAATATACGAAAATCAACGCTGGCATGGAGGTAGAAGGTTTTAAATCAATCTTTTGGCTAGAGTATCTTCATCGGCTATGGGGTAGGATCATCGGCGTTGCATTTTTCATTCCATTTGTCTGGTTTCTTGTTCGGAGACGGCTCGACCATCGCCTGATCCTCAAACTATTTTTGATGTTTGTACTCGGTGGCGCCCAGGGCGTTTTGGGTTGGTTCATGGTAAAGAGCGGCCTAGTGGATAGGCCGGACGTTTCTCAGTACCGGCTTACGGCCCATCTAGGACTTGCGATCTTGATCTATGCCTACATTTTCTGGGTCGCACTCGGATTGCTGTCGCAAAATACGCTACGGGTCACCAGGACAGCTCTTGGTCGATTAACGGGCGTGTCGGTTTTTTGGGTTTTTTTGACCATGCTGGCAGGGGGATTTGTTGCTGGTTTAGATGCAGGGCTTACCTACAACACGTTCCCACTCATGGACGGAAAATTTATCCCAGATGGCTTGTTGTCAATGTCGCCGGTATTCCTCAATTTTTTTGAAAACGTCACCACGGTGCAGTTTGGTCACCGGATGATGGCATATGGATCGATCATCCTTGTAAGCATCACATTTTGGCAGGCTAGGGCCCACGGTCTCTCTGGACGGCAGATGATGCCCTTTTATTTGTTCACCGTTTTGATGGTCACCCAGGTGTTGCTGGGAGTTACCACCTTGCTTTGGGCTGTACCTATTGCCCTTGGCGCTCTTCATCAGCTTACCGCATTTTTACTGCTGACGGCCGGCCTGTGGTCTCTCCACAGCGTCAGGACACAGTAATGACTCCCAATGATCTCAACGCGTTTTTGATGCCTTTTTCGGCTAATCGTGCGTTTAAATCCAGTCCGCGGCTCGTGGTTGGCGGTAAAGGGATGATGCTTAAATCTGCGGACGGCCGTGATGTTCTGGATGGCATGTCTGGCCTTTGGTGTGTCAATTTAGGCCACGGTCGCGAAGAAATTGCCGATACGCTACGTGCGCAGGCCATGGAACTGGATTACGTCCCGAGTTATCAGGTAGCCCACCCTAAGGCTTTTGAACTTGCCAATCGTTTATTGGATATTCTGCCGAAAGGAAGACACAAAGAGGGGCAAAACAACGCTTTCACGAATGTTTTTTTCGCGAACTCAGGCTCAGAGGCTGTCGAGTCTGCCCTGAAAATTGCCATGGCCTTTCATCATGTTAGAGGGGAGGGGCGGAGGACCCGTCTCATTGGCCGTGCGCGGGGATTTCATGGATCCGGATTTGCCGGAACGTCTGTGGGCGGGGTGGCTCCAAATCGGAGTCAGTTTGGGAATATGTTGCCCGAAGTGGATCATCTACCGCATACCCTAAACATCTCAGAGGCGGCCTTCTCAAAAGGCCAACCCATTTGGGGTGCGCACCTTGCAGATGAGCTTGAGAATATTATCCAATTACACGGCCCCCATACAATTGCGGCAGTCATTGTCGAGCCCATGTCGGGTGCTGGCGGCGTGATCCCGCCACCGCAAGGTTATCTTGAGAAACTCCGAGACATTTGCACCCGGCACAATATTATTTTGATATTCGATGAAGTTATTACCGCTTTTGGCCGAACTGGTGCGGCGACGGCATCTGAATTATTGGGAATACAACCAGATCTCATCTGCCTAGCCAAGGGCCTAACCAATGGCACCGTTCCCATGGGGGCCGTGGCCATCTCAGGAAAGATATACAAAGCCCTGATGACAGGTCCAGAGAATAACATAGAGTTTTTCCATGGATATACCTATTCAGGCCATCCGGTGGCATCAGCAGCCGGCCTCGCGGTGTTAGGTATTGCGAAAAAAGAAGGTCTATTTGAACGCGCTGCCGAACTTGCGCCGTATTTCGAAGAGGCAGTTCATAGTCTCAAGGGAATACCGAATGTGATCGATATCCGGAACTTTGGACTCGCCGCTGGTGTGGAGCTAGAACCACGTGGCGGCCTACTCGGCGAGCGAGGTTTTGACGTTTTTAAGGCGTGTTTTGAACAAGGAATTCTGTCTCGTGTTACAGGGGA
>CAXFCV010000290.1:0-3718 GCA_964000975.1 uncultured Rhodospirillaceae bacterium
ATCGGTGTCCTCAAAACGGTATCGCTTGGCGCCTTCCTTCAATTTGCAGCGGTCATGGTAGCCTTGGCCGGTACTACGCTTCCGCATTTCTGGCTCTCATTATTTTTGCTTGGGATCGGGTGGAACTTTGCGTTCACAGGCGGGACAACACTACTCACCGAAGTCCACACGGCTTCAGAGCGCGCCAAGGTACAGGGAACCAACGACTTTATTGTCTTTACCGGCATGGCAATTTCGTCACTCTTCTCCGGTACTCTCTATCACTTCATGGGGTGGAACTGGGTCAATATGGCAGCGTTGCCGATGATTGGGCTAGTTATGATTGCGGTCTTCTGGCTCACACTTTGGAAAAAAACAGCAATGGACAGTCCCAGCCACAACGAGACGGTTTGAAGATAGAAAGACATGAAAGGTTGATTATCCGGAGCGCAACCGGCCAGTATTATCTGGCTAAATCCCATTCGAGGACCTAAAAATGATCCGAATTTTTATCGGTTATGATCCGCGGGAAACTGCAGCATTTCATGTGCTGAACCATTCCATTCAGGCGCGCGCAAGTGCGCCGGTCTCTGTTACACCACTCATGCTGGACCAACTAGCCGGGTTGATGTGGCGGGACCGGCACAATCTGCAATCCACTGACTTCTCATTCTCCCGGTTTCTGGTGCCGCACTTGTGCGATTACGAGGGCTGGGCTCTATTCATGGATTGCGACATGCTTGTGCTCGACGACGTGGCCAATCTGTGGAGCCTCAGGGACGAGCAATATGCTGTTCAATGCGTGAAACACGACCACCGGCCACCTGAGGACACCAAATTTCTTGATCAGGTTCAGACCCAGTATGAAAAGAAAAACTGGTCTAGCTTCATGCTTTTCAACACGGCCAGATGCACCACCCTTACGCCGAAATATGTCAACACGGCGAGCGGTCTGGACCTGCACCGGTTTCACTGGCTGGAAAATGAGGACCTAATTGGCCAGCTTCCGTCGCGTTGGAATCACCTAGTCGACTATGACCCTGAACAATCTGTAGCCGGCATTTCCAACCTGCATTTTACGACGGGCGGACCCTATTTTGATGCCTACCGGAACTGCGGGTATGCAAGCCTCTGGTTTGAAGAACGTGCGCGGATGCTATTTGCCGGTTCGGACCGGAGTAAGTCTCAGTAGGGCCCAGCCAACGCCGAAGCAACCCGATGTTCAGTATCTATTTTTAAAACATCGTTCACGTAATTTCATAAAAGAATAAACGCACTGCAAAAATTCGACGTCAGCGCATGAATGCCCGAACCGCCGTCACGACAGCCGCGGGTTGGTCGGCGTGAACCCAATGGCCTGCTCCCCTAATTTCTTCAAGACGGGCGTGGGGAAAATAGGATCGAATCACGTGGAGGTGATCGGGCAAAATAAAGGAAGATTGTTCGCCGTCCAGAAACAAAACAGGACCGCTATAAATGCTGCCATCCGGCATCTCCGGAAAGCTTTGGAGTTCCGGCAATATTGCCTTGATACCCGTCAGGTTGATCCGCCAATAAAATGCCTCTCCCTCCTGCACCAGGTTAAGAAGGAAAAAGCCCCTTAAACCAGCGTCCTCAACATACTGTGCCAATTGTGCATCGGCGTCCGAACGGGTCTTCAGGATTGTCAAATCAACCGCTTCCATGGCCTCGATATACACGTCGTTTGTGTGCGTGTAAGGCACAGGCGCAATATCGGCAACGATCAGTCCAGCAACCAAGTCAGGCCGCGTCATCGACAGAACCATCGCCGCCTTACCGCCCATGCTATGACCCAAGACGGTGGCCTCTGTCAGTCCCTGTGTGTCCATGAACACCGCTACGGCGTCGGCCATGGTAGTATAATCCGCATGATCCAGCCAAGGGGAGCCCCCATGATTGGGCATGTCAACGACGATAACCTTATAGGCATCTGATAATTGGCGGGCGAGACCATTCCAATTCCTGGCGGACCCGAATAATCCATGCAGGATTACAAGCGTATTGCCCGAGGTCCCGGTCTCAAAACATTGATGGCAGAGATCCACAGCGTACCGCTAGTTTAGGCGCCGCTTAAGGTTTTTCGTAAGTGCCACGATTTTCGCTTCTTCCGGATGTCCCTGGCGCTGCGCTAAAAAGGAGGTGAGCCGGTCCAGCGCTTGTTTGAAATTGCCTGCTTCCGCCTCAAGAATGGCGAGTTCAGAGACCACGGTGGCGTTGTCCGGCGAGATCAACGTCATGGTTTCTAGGACCTCGAGCGCGTGGTCCGTATCCTCGGCAACCAGCGCTCTTGTCTTAATATTGTTTTGAAGTCGCAATAAAATATCCCGGTCGCTTACCGATTTAAGGTATTTGGCATGCATTTTAGCGCTTGGCCCCTGCACCTGTGTGACCAGCCCAGCCAGATTTTCTGCGGTCAGTCGCTTCGCCCTACGAAATGGATCAATTATGGCTTGCTCCCCCGCATGCGTTAGCCTCAACAGAAAGTGGCCGGGAAAATTCAGGCCTGTGATGGACCACCCTTGGGCCCGCGCCATATGGATGAGCAAAATACCAAGCGCCACTGGCAACCCCTTTCTCCGATCAATCACGCGCATCAGGTTAGCGTTTTGTATGTCATCGTAAGTTTCAGTATCACCTGAATAGCCATGAATGCGGAACATAACCTCCGATAAAGCCGACGCCCTATCATGAACATGATCCGCACCCTTCACGGCGCCGGACAAATCAATCGCGAGATGATCTAACTGTTCTTGAAATGGGGCAAGAGGCTCGCTGGGAAAATCCGTTTGGGCAAGCAATAGAGCAACTGCAGCCAAATCCATCTCCCGGTCACGGTCTAATGCTGCAGCCTTGAGGCGGGATATTATGCCCTGCCGGAGAACGTTCATATTATGACCCAATCAGTTTTTTTATCTGACGACAACTGAGCGGCTAAAACGGGATTTCATCATCCAAGTCATCCCCTATACCACCCCCCTGGCCGCCCCCTGAAGCGCTCGATGAGTCAGGAGCGACGTACTCGGGGTCACTACCACCGCCATAATCTCCACTGCCGCCGCCACCTCGGGAGTCGAGCATAGTAAGCTCCCCCCGGAACCGGCTCAGAACGACCTCAGTCGTATATTTCTCAATGCCATCGTTTCCAGTCCATTTCCGCGTTTGCAACTGGCCCTCGAGATATACTTTGGAACCTTTATTCAGATATTTCTCTGCAATTTCCGAGAGCCGTTCATTAAAAATTACAACACGGTGCCACTCTGTTTTTTCCCGTCGCTCGCCAGAGCTTCGGTCTGTCCAACTTTCCGAGGTTGCTAGGGACATGTTGACGATCTTATTACCGTCCTGAGAAAACCGGACTTCAGGATCACGGCCGAGGTTTCCGACCAAGATAACTTTATTAACACTACCTGCCATGGGACCCCCAATAAAAATGGATTTTTACGTTCGGATTATACTTTTGTAGCGCGATTCCACACGACACACACCATCAATTTCGCATAGACGTCCAGACACGGATCAAGACTGTTTGGTTGTCCAATCAGATTAGCGTACAAGGTCTCTCTTACCCCCGGGAGAGGGGCGACTGCTCATGCATAAACCCCTTCAATATGAGCCTAACCCGTATTCAAGTAGCAGGGCCAAAGCCAGTTCTGATTTCAATAGCCGCTAAAAGCTGCGCAACACAGTTCTACAAATCCAAAACGATCTTCTCACCAGG
>CAXFCV010000291.1:0-3428 GCA_964000975.1 uncultured Rhodospirillaceae bacterium
AACGGAAAAAGGCCGCAAAGGAATAACAACGTTGATAGCCATGGGCCAGACGTCCGGGTCAGGGGTACAGTGCAACAGGTCCATGATAAATACCTGACGCTTGCCAGGGATGCGACCTCGTCCGGTGATCGGATCAACGCAGAAAATTATTACCAGCATGCGGAACACTATTATCGTATCATCGCCGTCCAGCAGGAAAATGCCGAACAGCGGCAAGAAAACCGGGACGGTGGCAGGGACAATATGCGGAACCGAAGAGACCGTAACGGCGGCGAAGGATCCAGTGTGAGCGATCAAAACGTTCAGGGGGCGGACGCTACAGATACCGCGGACGAGTCGGCCAAACAGGAAGCTGACGTTACTATTTCTGGAAAAACTTCTGCTGATGGAGAAAAACAGGATAGGTTAGAAGATGAGGCTCAAATTGAACGGGTCATGCCGGACCCAGAGGGTGATTCTGACCAGCCTCTTGATCAGCCAACGGCCTAAACCAAAACAGCCATTTCATCGCCGCGGTCAATTTCATCCCCGGTAATTGCCAGCGCGTATGCACCTAAGTCTTTATGCCCTTAGGTATCCATGAGGGCTTTCGGAAGAATCTGATATAGCTTGGCCGTGGCAAGATTTCCATTTGTGGCGGCGCACGGTTGTGTTCGTCTAACGACCTGAAGCTGGGAGGACCGTGGCTTTGTGATTTGCCCCAACCAGTAAAGCTCACGCCATGCTTTTAAACCCTTGGAATAGACATTAGCCCCGACCTCAAGCGATTGAGATCGGCGCCCACCGTTTGGGAGAAATCTTGGACTGACTCGAGATTAACCAAGGAGATAACTTAGCCATCTAAGTCAGAGAAACTATGGCCGTGTGAGACCGTTATATGAGGACGGGCACCTAATCCGGACGCAAAATAATTCGCCATGAAATCCTCTGCCCGCCGGCGCCCCGTCTGCGTTGGGCGGTCACTCTCAACGGCACCACCGTCATGATTGATGGGTAACGTCTGTGTCTTGGAATTAAAACGTTTGGCGAGGGCCGCGAGACGTTGATCAACCTGGGGCATTAGATAATTGGTCTTGGCAAGGCATCTCGGGCGGACGGGATCAAAAATCCTAGAGGACCGCGTAAACACATGTTTCCGGTCTCCAGGGACAACGTCACTGGATTGAACGGTGACCTTTGCCACTTCTTAGGGGCTTCGCCCTTTGATGGGATATCGGTAGCGGTTTTGAAAAATCATGACATGGGATGACATTGAGGCCTTGGAATGGTCCGAGTGTAAACACACAGCGGCTCTTGCGACCAGGCTTATTCAAGCCATATTAACCTGGCATCTCTCGGCTCTCACCGACAGAGGGGCAGCTTGTTGCCAGATAAATGGGACAGACTACCTCGGCATCAGAAAGGTAGAAGAGTATGAATTTCGACAAGTTTACTGATCGGTCTCGGGGTATTATCCAAGCCGCCCAAGGGTTCGCAGCCAGGGCCCATCATCAGCAACTTATGCCTGAACATTTATTAAAGGCTCTTATTGAGGACCAAGAGGGAATGGCAGCGCGGCTTATTAGCGCCGGCGGGGGCGATACGGGCTCCATTTTTCAGGTCGTCCAAGAAGAGTTAAACAGATTACCAGCCGTGCAAGGAAGTGGGGCAGGGCAGGTTTATCTGTCTGGCAGCATGACGAGGGTGATGACCCAGGCGGAGGATTTGGCAGACACGGCCGGGGATAGCTTCGTAACCGCAGAATATTTGCTACTTGCACTCGCCATGGTGCCCGACACCGGTGCGCACCAAATTCTCTCATCTGCGGGCATCACTGAACAAACCTTGAATGCCGCCATTGGGGACTTGCGCAAAGGCAGAAAAGCACATTCCGCAACCGCCGAAGACGGTTACGAAGCCTTACAAAAATACGGTCGGGATCTAACTGATGAAGCCCGGGATGGGAGACTAGACCCTGTGATCGGGAGAGATGAGGAAATCCGTCGGACTGTCCAGGTCCTGGCGCGACGCACCAAAAATAACCCCGTTCTGATAGGAGAGCCCGGGGTCGGTAAGACCGCGATTGTGGAGGGCCTAGCTCAGCGTATTGTAAATGGTGATGTGCCGGAAGCTCTCATTCGCAAACGTCTAATAGTCCTCGACCTAGGAGCCCTGCTCGCGGGCGCAAAATTCCGCGGTGAATTTGAGGAACGTCTAAAGGCCGTCCTCACGGAAGTCACTGATTCTGCCGGCGAAATCATTCTTTTTATCGACGAGATGCACACCCTGGTTGGTGCCGGAGCCGCCGAAGGCGCGATCGACGCATCCAATCTGCTAAAACCTGCGCTTGCCCGGGGAGACTTGCATTGTGTGGGTGCCACAACCCTAGACGAGTACAGAAAACATGTTGAAAAGGATGCGGCATTGGCCAGGCGGTTTCAACCCGTTGTGATCTCGGAGCCCACCGTAGAAGACACTATTTCCATACTGCGGGGAATAAAGGAAAAATATGATCTCCATCACGGAGTACGGATTTCAGATAGTGCGTTGGTATCCGCGGCAACGTTATCCAACCGCTATATTGCAGACCGATTTTTACCCGATAAAGCCATTGACCTAATGGATGAGGCAGCAAGCCGGCTTCGAATGGAAGTCGACTCCAAGCCGGAAGAAATTGATGAACTGGACCGCCGTATTATTCAGCTTAAAATTGAACGGGAGGCTCTAAAAAAGGAGGACGATCTCGGTTCGAAAGAACGCCTTGAAAACCTGGAATTAGAGCTCGAGGACCTGGAAAACAAGGCTGGCTCTCTAATGGTTCAGTGGCAGGGTGAAAAAGACGACATCGCGGCAACACAGAACATCAAGGAGCAGTTGGACCAAGCCCGCATCTCTATGGAAAAGGCACTTCGGGACGGACAATATGAAGAGGCGGGAGAACTTCAATACTCACTGGTCCCCCAACTTGAGGAAAAACTTGCGACAGCTGAAGCGGCTGATCACCACAGTATGGTACAGGAGGCCGTAACGGAAGAGCATATTGCTGGTGTGGTTTCGCGGTGGACTGGCGTTCCCGTAGACAAAATGCTTGAGGGCGAGCGGGACAAATTAGTGCGCATGGAGGACCGTCTAGGCGCGCGTGTGATAGGCCAGTCGGAAGCTCTAGCGGCGGTTTCCAACGCAGTCCGACGATCCCGAGCGGGGCTCCAAGATACACAACGGCCATTAGGCTCTTTCCTCTTCATTGGCCCAACCGGTGTTGGAAAGACAGAGCTAACCAAGGCGCTCGCAGAATTCCTGTTCGATAACGAAAACGCCATGCAGCGGATTGATATGTCGGAATACATGGAAAAACATGCCGTTGCTCGCCTGATTGGTGCACCGCCGGGCTATGTTGGCTATGACGAAGGGGGGGCCTTAACCGAGGCGGTCCGGCGCAGGCCCTACCA
>CAXFCV010000292.1:0-3809 GCA_964000975.1 uncultured Rhodospirillaceae bacterium
CAAGATGCGACTCCAGCCACAACACAGCTTCTAGGTCGAGATGGTTTGTGGGTTCGTCCAAAAGAAGCAATGTCGGCCGCATAAAAAGAGTTGCGGCCAAGGCGACGCGCATCCGCCAACCACCCGAATAGTCGCCGCAGGGACGGTGTTGCGCGTCCTCGTCAAAACCCAGCCCTGATAAAATAGCAGCGGCGCGCGCCGGCGCTGAATGAGCGTCAATGTCCGCTAACCGCGTGTGAATATCTGCAATTCTCGCTGGATCTGTGGCCGTCTCAGATGCTCGGAGAAGGCTCTCACGCTCGGTATCCGCTGCCAAAACGGTATCGAGAAGCGAGGCCTGACCCGCAGGGGCTTCTTGTGCGACGGTGCCAATGATCGTCCGGGGTGACATTTCGATTGATCCATTGTCGGGCGTGATGTCCCCTTGGATCAGCCTCAGCAGCGTGGTTTTGCCGGTTCCATTGCGCCCGACGAGACCGATTTTTTGGCCCTCCTGAATGCTCAATGTCGCGCGCTCGAAGAGGGCGCGGCCGCCAAGATGAAAACTTATATTTTGTATTTGCAGCATAATCGGGTGATAACACGGACGACTGGAGCCGCAAAGACCCGAGGCAAATGGTTAACGGGTGGAAAAGAATCGGTTGCCAGCAAAGAGCGGGACAGCTATAAGGCGCCGGTTTCCGGCTGTGGGTCGAAAGCGAGAGGGCCGACAGCCCATGCAACATTTCCTTGAGGCAACAGAAGAGGTTCGAGGCCATGGCCATCGAACGTACGTTATCGATTATCAAGCCTGACGCAACGCGTCGCAATTTGACTGGACAAATCAATGCCCGTTTCGAACAAGCGGGTTTGCGAATTGTGGCCCAGCGCCGGGTCCGTCTCACGCTTGAGCAGGCACAGGGTTTCTATGCGGTTCACAGGGAGCGGGCGTTTTTTGACGATCTGTGTGGTTTCATGATTTCTGGACCTGTGGTTGTCCAGGTTCTTGAAGGCGAGGAGGCCATAGCGAGGAATCGAGAAATTATGGGAGCAACCAATCCCGCTAATGCGGATGATGGAACCATCCGTAAAGATTTTGCAGAGAGTATTGAAGCAAATTCTGTTCATGGATCCGACGCGCCGGAAACGGCAGTTCAAGAGATATCCTACTTCTTTAGCGCTCTTGATATTGTTGGCTGAGGTCAGCTCGAGGGGTTGATTATACAGGCGCCCGGTATACCGGCATCCTTTATTTTTGTCTGGCCGTTCTCAATTCGAACCCGGCCACTTGCGATCATTTCAACGGCGAGCGGGTATATGATGTGCTCTTGCTCTAGGACGCGGGCGGCGAGGCTATCAATGTCATCATTCGGCAAGATCGGCACAGCGGCCTGCAAGATGATGGGACCATGGTCCATTTCGGGTCGGACAAAATGAACTGTACAACCGGTAAATTTTACGCCAGCGTCCAGTGCCCGTTCATGGGTTCCCAATCCTTTAAAAGAAGGCAGGAGCGATGGGTGGATATTGATCACGCGGTCCGCCCATTCACTTACAAACGAGTCGGTCAACAAGCGCATAAATCCCGCCAGGCAGACGAATTCGATTTGGGCCTCCAAAAGCGCCAGGTGAAGGGCTTTTTCAAATGCTCTCCGATCTGGGAAGTCTTTGTGGTTTATCGTTTTTGCGGGGACTCCAGCCTTACTAGCGATCTCCAGGCCTGTCACATTTGGAACATTTGAGATGACCAGGGCAATTTCTGCTAGCAGGGATCCGCGCGAGTGAGCATCTATGAGCGATTGGAGATTAGTGCCGCGGCCAGAAATTAAGACAGCAATCTTCAAGACCAGGCTTCCTCTAAATCATGCAGTGCGACAGGCGGATCATCCGCCGTCACGCTGGTGACCTCGCCAATTGGCGCTGCAATCTCTCCCGCATCCTGCAAGATCTTTAGAACTTCGGCTACATGGTCTGGCGAAATAATAAGAATCATACCGATCCCGCAGTTAAAAGTTCGGTTCATCTCGTTTAAATCGACGTTTCCGCTGTGCCTCAGCCATTTAAACACGGGTGGCACATCCCAAGATTTCGCAAAGAATGAGGCGCCAAGATTGTCCGGAAGTACCCGAGGGACGTTCCCGACCAAGCCACCACCCGTGATATGGGCGAGGGCTTTTACATGGCCAGTTCTGATCGCCGTGAGACAGCTTTTCACGTAAATACGTGTTGGTCTGAGAAGGACTGTCCCAAGATCCTCGTTGAGCTCCCCCTTTGTGTCAAATGGTGCGGGCTCGCTCAGGGAAATACTCTCTTGTTCCATGATTTTTCGCACAAGGGAAAACCCATTTGAATGAAGCCCATTGGAGGCCAACCCGATTATAACATCGTGGTTTTCAAGATCCGGGCGTGGCAGGAGGGAGCCCCGCTCTGCTGCACCAACCGCAAATCCGGCAAGATCATATTCTCCGGTTGTATACATGCCTGGCATTTCAGCTGTCTCGCCGCCGATCAGGGCACATCCTGCCTGCTGGCATCCCCGGGCGATACCTTCGACGACGTGACTCGCAGTCGTTGGGTCTAAGTGCCCAATGGCAAAATAATCCAGAAAAAAGAGTGGTTCCGCTCCTTGAACGACCAGATCGTTTACGCACATGGCCACGAGGTCAATGCCGACCTCGGCATGATGATCAGCCGCCTGAGCAAGCTTCAGTTTGGTACCCACCCCATCCGTAGCCGCGACGAGGATTGGATCCTTGAATCCCGCTTGTTTTGGATCGAACAGCCCGCCAAAACCACCCAGAGCGGAGGCAACCCCGGCTCTATATGTGCTCTTAGCAAGAGGCTTAATGCGGTTGACAAAGGTGTCGCCGGCGCTGATGTCTACGCCGGCATCTTTGTACGACATCGAGGCCCTCTTTTCGTCAGATCGACCGGAAATTGCTGTTACCTCTGAATGATCATGGTAAGTTGAAGCCCAAACTACAGAAAGTATAACCCGAGTCCAGAGCCGTTTGTCATGAGTGTACCAGAGGTAAAGTGTGTGACTAAAACTGGCGCGTCGGTGCCAGCCCCTCGGGTTATCGGATGGGCAAGTTACGCGACGTTCTCTGTAATATTTCTTTGGTCTGTATTGGGCTTAGGATTGGGATCCGTCCTTGGATCTGGATTGGTGTATGCTGAGCAAAGCAAGGCTTTCACGATCGCCGGTGTCAATGTTGACGTAACATCCAAGTCCTCCGCCGACGCTCGCCAAAAAGCATTGGCTGACGGCCAAAAGCAGGCATTTGAGCGCCTAATGCGCCGAATCGTCATTTTTGATGATCTGGCCATGGTCCCCAAACTGACAAAATCTGAGACAGATGAATACGTTCTGGACTTCGCCGTCGCGAATGAGAAAAACTCGCCCATTCGGTATCTCGCCGAACTTACTTACCGGTTTAAGGCGCGCGAGATTCGGGAACTGCTCCGGGGCTTAGAGATCAGATTTGCAGAAACGCTCAGTAAGCCGGTGTTGTTGTTGCCAGTCTACGAGGCGGTTGCGGCCAAAGCTCTTTGGGATAATCCAAATCCATGGAGAGACTCCTTGGCTCAGCAAGTGCTCAGCGAAGGGCTAGTGCCCATTACTTTGCCGAGGGGGGATCTTCGAGATATCGGCATCATTGGGCCCGAGCAAGCCATCGCCGGTGATGAAACCTTGATCAAGGCGATCGGTCTTCGCTACGGCCTGGATAGGGTGATGGTAACCCATGCTTCACTCTCCGCGGGGGCGGGTGGACGACCAGCCCTGCGCGTGCGTGTCGTGAGTTACGGGCCGGATAAACGGGCTGGTA
>CAXFCV010000293.1:0-1586 GCA_964000975.1 uncultured Rhodospirillaceae bacterium
GGCTACGGTGGTGCATGTCGTAATGCCAATGGCATTCAGTGGTCCCGTACCATGATCTGTTTGATGGCCATGCAGGGTATTGGCAAGCCCGGCGTCAATCTTGGTAATCTGCAGAGGGCAACGCCGGTTGATTTGCATTTTTATTTTCCTGGTTATGCGGACGGAGGTATGTCCGGTGATCTCACAGGAACGGCCCTATCCGTTGCGCTTTATCAGCGGATGCCGCAATTACCCAGCGTCAATACCAGTTCGCAGAAAATTCCCCGCCTCGAATTACCCGAGGCAATATTAGAGGGAAAAGCAGAGGGTTACTCGTGGAATGGTAAAACCATAGAAGCCCAGTTTGATAAAATTGTTTATCCTAAAAAGGGGCATGCACCCGTCCGCATGCTCTACAAGTACGGCGGCTCTATGTTTGGAACGATGAGCGAGACCAACCGTTATGTGAAAATGTACCGAACTGAGAACTTAGAGTTCGTGGTTAATCAGTCCATCTGGATGGAGGGTGATGCAAAGTTTGCTGATATCATTTTGCCTGCCTGCACGAATTTAGAACGGCCCGATATTTCTGAATGGGCCGGCATCGGCGGCTACACTCATCACGGTCAGAATCAGTTAAACCACCGGGTCATTGTCTTTCAACACAAATGCATCGAGCCTCTGGGTGAGTCAAAGTCCGACTACCAGATTTTTCTGGAACTCTCCCAGCGATTAGGCCTAGGGCTTTTGTTTTCCGAAGGGATGAGCGAGCTCGATTGGGTAAAACGCCAGTTTGATGCATCTGACCTCCCCCAGCATATCTCTTGGAAAGAATTTATCCGCAAAGGCTATTTCGTGGTGCCGCCGTTAAAAGAAGAGTTGCGCCCGCCAGTTTCTTTCCGGTGGTTTGCAGAGGGGCGGAAGAAAGATGTGCCTGAGCCCCATCCCCTGCCGGCAGATTATACTGAGCAGTTCCTCGAAGGCTTGCAGACGCAATCTGGCAAGATTGAATTTGAATGCAATTCTCTAAAGCGGTTTGATCCGAACGACGCTGAACGACCCCCCATTGTCAAATATACGTCTTCTTGGGAAGGGCCGAGCGCTGATCGAGCCGTGGACTATCCTCTGCAACTCATAACTCCCCATGCGCGCTTCAGCTATCATAGTCAGGGCGACGGAAAGGACGCGTTTATCAACGACATCGTTGATCACCGGATGGAGATAGATGGGCATTATTATTGGACGTTGCGACTTAATGCTGAAGATGCTGCTGCGCGCGGAATTAAGTTCAAGGATTTGGTAAAGGTCCACAACGACCGTGGTGCCGTCATCTGCGCTGCTTTTCCGACGGAGCGGCTTAGGCGAGGTCTGTGTCATGGCTATGAATCTTGTGCCATTTATGATCCTTTGGGTGAGCCCGGTAACTCTGTAGACAGGGGCGGATGTTTGAACCAGCTTTCGCCCCGGCGGAGCCAGATCAAGCAGGCTCATTCCATGGCTACGAGTGCAGCGCTGGTCGATGTGGAATTATGGGATGGCGGAACAGAGCTCGAGACGGCAATGCGAGCCCGGGCTCAGAAACCGACAAAAGAGCCCGTGCCGGCGGA
>CAXFCV010000294.1:0-5409 GCA_964000975.1 uncultured Rhodospirillaceae bacterium
CCAGAAGCCGCCGCAAAATGCAACAGGAAAGCGCCGCCTCCAATACCTGAAGATTGAGGTTCAACCACATTCAGTACTAGTTGCGTTGCAATGGCGGCATCCACCGCACTGCCGCCTGCCCGTAAAATGTCTAAGCCGGCGTTAGCAGCATGGGGATTAGCGGCAACAACCATGTGTTTGCTGGCACGAACTACTGGTCTGGTTGGCCGTCCTTTAGCTGGTGACGTCGACGCTTCCGGCTGGGCTTTGGCATCCTGGAGGCCCTCCAGCTGTTGGCGGGTGGCCTTAAGTGTTCGTCTCTCGGGTAACTGACCCACGGGCGTAACCTGAGGGGGTGTTGTCGGTGGGACCATAGTGCCCAACGACACGTTCTGGCATCCCGGCAACAATAGCCAAAAGCTGATGATGGCCATCAGGGATTTTGGGGCTTTCCAAATAGCTTTTCGCATCATACCTCCTGGACCCGTTATTTTTCTAAAACACTTGTTTTTTCATTGTTGATTGATCCGGCACTCACCATACTGGCGGACGAACCCGCAATATGTTATGCCAGCGCCCCTCAGGAGCAATATAAACTTCCAATCAGTAATTTGTTCAAGGGGTAATACTCGTGAGTACGGCGAAAAAAGTAAACGGCCGCGTAACAATTCCGGACATTGCCGCGCGAAAGGGTGGCAAGCCTGTCGTCAGCTTGACGGCATATACCTATCCCATGGCCCGCATTCTTGACCCCCATGTGGATTTTTTGTTGGTGGGTGATTCTATGGGGGTGGTACTATACGGCCTGGAGACCACTCATGGGGTAACGCTAGAGATGGCGATTGCTCATGGCGCATCAGTTGTTCGTGGAACAGAACACGCTTGCGTGATTGTGGATATGCCCTTCGGCAGCTATCAGGAGTCACGAGAACAGGCTTTTCGAAACGCGGCTCGGGTAATCACGGAAACCGGATGCGCCGGGATCAAAATCGAGGGTGGACAAGAAATGGAGGAAACCGTTCGGTTTCTGGTTGGGCGCGGCATTCCGGTTATGGGCCACATTGGTTTAAAGCCTCAATCTGTTAATGTTTCCGGCGGTTATCGTTCCCAGGGACGAGAGGATAATGAGGCAAAACAAATCATGGGCGATGCCCGGGCGATCTCTGATGCCGGCGCTTTTGCCATCGTGATTGAGGCTGTTGTCGAACCACTGGCCCGGGCGATTACAGAGGCCATCCCCACGGTGACTATTGGCATAGGCGCTTCCCCCGCATGCGACGGCCAAGTGCTGGTAACGGAGGATGCAATCGGTATGTTTGCTGACTTTACACCAAAATTCGTGAAACGATTTGTCGAGGTGGGGGAGGATATTGGACAGGCGGCGGCTGATTATGCGGCGCAAGTGACCGCGCGTACTTTCCCGGGACCAGAGCATTGTTATGGCAAAAAATAAAGGCTTAGTGGTTTAATCGAGATGCTCATCGGCCAAGGGCTTCTATGACTCAAAACTTCACGATCGTTCGAACTGTATCAGAACTTAGGCAGGGCATCGGCGAATGGCGCCGGGCTGGTCTTTCTGTCGGCCTAGTGCCAACCATGGGTGCCTTGCACGATGGGCACTTTTCGCTTGTCGACCGCTCTGTGGCAGAGAATGACCGGACCTGTGTCACGTTATTCGTAAATCCAAAACAGTTCGGCCCGAATGAGGATTTTGATGTCTACCCGCGCAACGAAGCTGCCGATGCCGAGGCGCTAAATGGTCGGAGGGTGAACTGCTTATTCGCGCCCACGGTGGAAGAGATGTATCCCGCGGGTTCTGTTACGTCCGTATCGGTTCCGGGTCTTGGGGATGTTTTGGAAGGAACCGTCCGGGGTGGTTTCTTTACTGGCGTGGCGACGGTGGTTTCCAAATTACTAATTCAGTCTATGGCAGACCGGGCCTATTTTGGCGACAAAGATTATCAGCAGCTCCGGGTGATCAGGCGGATGACGGCTGACCTGGATATTCCTGTGCAGATCATTGGATGTCCGATCATACGCGAAGAGGACGGCTTGGCTCTGTCTTCCCGAAACGCATATTTGACAACGGAAGAGCGGGCCATCGCGCCCACCTTGCATGCCGTCCTTTTGAAGATGGCGGCGGCGCTCCAGAGCGGTGTGGATAGTGTCAGCGCTGCGCAAGACGGGACGCAGCACCTCCTGTCTGTCGGGTTTATGAGGGTTGACTATCTGGCGGTAGTCGATCCAGAGACGCTACTGCCGCTCTCCTCGGCAACGGGGCCTTTCCGTGTTTTGGGAGCCGCCTGGCTCGGCAAAACACGCCTCATTGATAATGTGGGTGTTTAACAGCTGGACATGCTTCAGTCTGAGTATGTTTTCACAGTTTTGTCGGTTTTCAGGACGAGTGCGATGGCAGTGCAGATCAGAAGTAGCGAGACAATTTCCCGCCAGCCGATGGCTTCTCCCAGAACAAGAACCGAGCTTCCAACACCCAGGGCCGGCACCGCCAAAATAGACACGGTAGAGACCGCGACAGGAACTTGATCCACGATTGTGAACCAAGCGAACCAACACAGGATTATCGGATACACCAAGACAAAAATAGTTGACCATACAGCTGCGGTAGAGACCGGTTCCCAGCTTCCAGAGTCGATAAAAAATGCCGCAATAGTGATTGGCAAACCGCCGATGAGAAGTTGCCAGCCAACTAGTGAAACGGGAGATATTTTCCAATTAACTTTTTTCTGTAGAGTCGTGCCGGCGCCCCATGCACACGCAGCGATCAACATGAATAAGGCGCCCAAGGGGCTGGAGGCGAGGATGCCGACGTCTCCCGACACTAGCACGGCGAGACCTGTCATGCCAGCGCCGAGCCCTGCCATTCGAGAAAGTGTGAGGGTTTCGCCGATTAGGCAAGTGCTGAACAGGACGGCCCAAAGGGGCATGGTATACGCGATAATCGAGGCCTGTCCTCCGCCCAAGAGTTTAATCCCAAACGCGCTAAAAATGTGCCAAAACGTGATGTTCAAAAGAGCAGCGAAGGTGATTTCCCGCCACTGACCCGTGGGTCTTCCGAGGTCATATTTGAGGAGGGCGCCGATGCCGAATACAAGAATGGCAGCCGCAGGCGCGATCAGGCCCCGAAATGTCCATGGCGGGATCTCCGTGAGAGCAATTTTTAGGAATGGCCAAGAAATACCCCAGCCAACTACGGTGATAAGCAGCAGCATGTAACCCCTGGTGTTGAGAGATGATTGAGGTGGCTGCATGGGAAATTAATTTGAATTATGCCCGCACGCACCTATGTGCGTGCTTATGAAAAAGCTCGCTTGCAAAATTTATCAAGTGTGCGATTCTGCTAGTTCAAGTATAGATGCACTTCGGTGCTTGTGGCCCTTCCGGTTCGTTCGGATATGGCGACGCGTTGTATCGGCAGTCCCATCCGCTGCAGTGAGCGAAGAACATTTTCTGCATTCCGGCGAGCCTTGTTTCTGTTTAGGGCAATCTTGGCCGCCCCCCCTGTGTTAGGTGCCACCGCCACAAGGGTAAATGTGGCACCGGGCCGGTTTTCAATGGTGCGGCTTACAGCGTTGTAAACTGCCTGATCATAGGCAACATCTTTGCGATCAAAGCGAATGACAACCAGGGGCCGGCGGCCCAAAGTTGATCCCAAAACCCTCCCTGCTGTTGCGCCGACGCCAGATGTGGCGGCCGTGAGGGCTCGGTTTGTCAGGCTGGCACCCATTATCTCACCGGTCTTAATAGAAGCCGATAGAGTGTTCATGTTGCTCCGCTCGATCGCAACGAAATTGGTCTGCCGTTGAATGTCCTCGCTGACCTCTTTTAAAAGGCGATCCACCAGCACCACCGTTCTATTCACCTCATCTTCCAACATAGCGAGGCCGGCATGGTCCTCATCGAGCGCGCCTGAAAGCCGGAAGGCCGCCCGGGTGTTTTCTGATAGAAATGCGGCCAAGGTCGAGTCGGCGGTTACCTGTGTAGTCAGCTTATTCATCGAACTAATGTCAGCACTAATTTTGTTCAGCAGACCAAGGGCAGTGTTAAATTGCTGGACCAAGATTGGGTTGCCCGGCGTGGTGCCAACTTGTAGCCGAGAGTTGACGTCTGCCACGGTACGCTGATAGTTGGCCGCTTTCTGCACGCTTGAGGAGCGCAACTGTTGTAGACCGGAGTTGTTTTTGGATACGTTTTCTTGAAGCCGGCGGAGCTCCTGGCGGAGTTCCGAGACTTTGCCGCTGACAAATGTACTGGCAGTAGCGGCACCACCAGCCATCTGCGAGGACCGTTCAGTGCCCACTATTGGCGCGGGTGTCGGCCGCGCAGCAGGGCGGGAGACAGGCGTCGGCGCCACGCGGGGGGCAGGCGCTTGGACAGTTTGAGCGGGCGCGGTAGATGGCCCTGCAGGATCTTCGCCTGTCAAAGTTGGAAGCAAAGACTCAGAAGAGAACGAACAGCCAGACATTATGACTGCCGTACTCAAAATTAACGGCCGATATTTTTTTAAGACCATCCCGCCGATATCCCTATCGATAAATCAATTGTTGAACGTGATCCTACACCCTAAATAAAAGGACTAGCACGTATTTCTTTAGAATTACAATTAATTCCTTAACCATCCATGAAACGCTAATCAAGAAATAAACGCTAAAATCACTCGCCAGCAATGGTTTTACTAAACCCTGTCTTGTATTCAATCATCCATTTGAATAGGGTTTTGCATCAGAATGCGCCCGTAGCTCAATTGGATAGAGCGTCTGACTACGGATCAGGAGGTTGAGGGTTCGAGTCCTTCCGGGCGCGCCATATTTTCTTTAAGAGTCAAATGAACATTCCCCCGAAGATCCTAGGGATCTGAGCGGCGGAGCCTCAATAAGGAGCCTCGCGACGCGTCCGTGAGAAGATAAAGCATGCCATCGGGTCCTTGGCGGACGTCTCGGATACGACCGACGCTGTTTTTGAGAAGCCTCTCTTCTGAGACTATTTTGCTGCCATCCAGTTTTAGCCGCACGAGCATCGCGCCTCGGAGCGCGCCGACGAACAGATTTCCCCGCCAGTTCGGAAATTGATCGCCATCATAGTAAGCGAGCCCCGACGGCGCGATGGATGGATCCCAGAACCATTTGGGCTGCTCCATGCCTGGATAGTGTGTGCCGATACCGATCTTAGCGCCGCTGTAATGGGTTCCATAGGAGATTATTGGCCAACCGTAATTTTTACCCGGCGCTAGGGTGTTTATTTCATCGCCTCCGGCGGCCCCATGTTCCACAGACCAGAGAGTTCCGGTTTGCCGATTTAACGCCGCGCCCTGGGGGTTGCGATGGCCGATGGACCAAATCTCAGGCGCGCCTTTCGCGCCCGCTGCAAGCCGAATGGCGTAGGCGTCTGGGACCCCGTTGCCTTTCGCTTCAC
>CAXFCV010000295.1:0-7247 GCA_964000975.1 uncultured Rhodospirillaceae bacterium
CCACGTGTGTTATATTGCACATCCGACTGAATGGTGTGCGTTAATACATGCACCTGATTATTGGCGTTTTCTCTTTCCCATACCCATGGAAATGACCCGGGAAGAAGCCTTTGATGATGATTTTCTGCAAGGCCGCTTGCAGCGTTTGGCACCCTATGATGGTAAATTTAGCATTGAGTTGAAGACCCTTTACGGGGTTAATCAACGCGTCGCGAAAACCTATCGTACGGGCAGAATATTGCTCGCTGGGGACTCTGCTCATGTGAACAATCCCCTGGGTGGAATGGGAATGAACGGCGGCATCCATGACGGGATCAACTTGGCTAAAAAACTTGCCCGGATGTATCAGGGAGGAGAGAGTGACGAGTTGCTCGACCTTTATGACCGCCAGCGCCGGCCCATCGCTCTTGAGTATGTTCAGGCGCAAACAATCCGTAATAAGAAGAACCTCGAAGAAACTGACCCTAAAATCCGCAAACAGCGACAGGAAGAACTCCGTGCAGTTGCTAACGATATTGAAAAAACTCGAGAGATCCTCTTGCAGACTTCAATGATTAGCGGCTTGGAGAAATCAGAGGCCATTTTATGAGGTTGGGCGAATTTTATGATATTTTCGGCCTGAGACGAGCTGGTGGTTCAGACCATTTTCGTTGAGAAAGAGGGTGATAATATTGGCTTGTTTAGTTCTGGTGACTGCATAGGTAAGGTATGACGACTCAATCCTCTCGTGTTTTGATCTCTGGTGGCGGGCCAGTGGGTCTGGTAGCGGCTTATGCTTTGGCCCAAGAGGGTATTCCAGTCACGGTTTTTGACGAAAATAGTGAGATTCAGGAAGATCCTCGCGCAGCTACGACCCATCCAGCAACTCTGGAGTTGCTGGCGCAGCTTGGTGTGGTGGAGGAAGTTACCTCTCAGGGACTAGTCTGCCCTACTTTCCAGTTTTGGGACCGGCCCACAGGGGAAATGGTGGCTGAGTTTGACCATAGTTTGCTTCGCGACGATACAGAATTTCCTTACGTTGTTCAGTGCGAGCAATTCAAACTTACCCGCATTTTGATGGAGCTAATCAACGATATCGATGGTGCAGATATCCTTTTTTCCCATCGCGTAATATCGGTCTCAGCAGCTGAGGACGCTGTGACGGTCACGGTTGACGCCCCTGATGGGGAACATACCCTCACTGGTGCTTATTTGATCGGTGCGGATGGCGGTCGCAGTATGGTTCGTAAGCAAATGGATATTCCATTCGAAGGTTTCACCTGGCCGGAGCGTTTCCTGGTTCTTTCGACGCCGTTTGACTTCGAGTCTGAATGCGGGATGAGCTTTCGTAATTACATTGCGGATCCCAATGAGTGGTGCAACTGTTTCAAAGTCGCGGGTGACGGGCCACCGGGACTTTGGCGCACGGTATATCCGGAGGACCCGGAGGCACCAGAGGAAACCCTGCTGGCCGATGAATATGTTGAGCGGAAACTCCAAGGTTTTTTTCCAGCTGGCAAGCCATACGATATTGTCCACCGTAATCTCTACACAGTACACCAGCGGGTGGCGGCAACGTTTAGGAAAGGCCGCGTGCTGATTGCAGGTGACGCGGCTCACGTCAACAACTCCATCGGTGGCATGGGCCTAAATGGCGGCATTCAGGACGCCATGAATTTGGCCGAAAAGCTTATCCTCGTGTGGAAAGGTGATGCCGACGAGGAAATGCTCGACATATATGACACAGAGCGGCGAACATTTGCCGTCGAGTTTGTCCAGGAACAAAGCATCCAAAACAAAAAGCGCCTTGAGGCAAAAAACCCGGAGAGTCGAGCTGCCTTCCTGAAGGGGCTGAGGGAGACAGCGAACGATCCCAAACGCGCACGACAATTTTTGTTAAAGTCTTCTATGATAGAGGCCATGCGAGGTATTGAGGCTGGGCGTTACCTTAACTAAACAGGTCTTTTTATCAGATCCCTTTTTTGCGCCTCTTAACTCGCATCTCTATGTGAGAGCAACGATTGTGCGGAAAACTTAGACTTGTAAGCGAGGGATGGGATCGACGAGTAAGCAGTAATCGTATGATTTTTAGTCTAATTCTCTATAACCCTCCGAAAAATTGATTTTCGGGTCGAGGTAATCCGAGATTTTCGCGCAAAGTGTTGCCTTCGTACTCCTCTCTGAAAATACCTCGACGCTGTAATTCGGGCACAACACGATCAACGAAGTCATCCAGTCCTTGAGGAAGATATGGGAACATGATGTTGAAGCCGTCGCTTCCGCCTTTTAGAAGCCATTTCTCCATTTCATCTGCGATTGTTTCGGGAGTTCCCACCATAGCAAGCCCCGAGAATCCGCCTAATCGCTGTGCTAATTGTCGCACCGTAAGATCTTCCCGCTCTGCCAACGCGATCGCCCGGTCACGAGCACTCTTACTCGCGTTGCTCTCGGGAATTTTTGGCAAGGGTCCATCTGGGTCAAACTTTGAGGCGTCGGTACCCAGGACGATAGAGAGAGAGGCAATGGCACTCTCATAATGGACTAGGCTGTCCAGGTGGGCTCGCTTTTGCACTGCATCCTCTATACTGTCGCCCACAACAACTAAACAGCCTGGCAGAATTACGACGTGATCGGGATTTCGTCCCGCCACCGCGGCGCGGCCTTTGACGTCTGCATAAAACGCCTGACCAGCTTCCAAATTGCTATGAGAGCAAAAGACGGCTTCTGCTGTTTCCGCGGCCAGTTGCCGGCCTGCGTCAGACGCGCCTGCCTGCACAATAACGGGCCAGCCTTGCACAGGGCGGCCAATGTTTAGGGGGCCCCTGACCGAGAGAAACTCGCCCCGATGGTCAAGGGTGTGGAGTTTGTTCGGGTCAAAATAAATTCCGTTTTTCACATCCCTGATAAACGCATCATCTGCCCAACTATCCCACAAACCCGTTACCACCTCATAGAACTCCCGCGCGCGCGCGTATCGTTCAGAATGCTCAGGTTGATCCTCCATTCCAAAATTCATCGAGGCGTGAGGATTAGACGTGGTCACCACGTTCCAGCCAGCGCGCCCATTACTAATATGGTCGAGGGATGAGAACCGTCGTGCCACGTGAAATGGTTCATCATAGGTCGTGGAGCCAGTTGCTATTAGGCCTAAATGCTCGGTGACGGCGGCTAGAGCCGGGAGCAGCGTCATTGGCTCGAAGGATGTTACCGTGGAGCTTCGCTGAAGGGCATCCATTGGCATGTTTAGGACAGCGAGATGATCTGCCATAAAAAAAGCATCGAACTTGCCGCGCTCCAGGGTCTGAGCAAATCGTTTGATATGTCCAAAGTTAAAATTTGCATCAGAAAATGCGCCGGGATAACGCCATGCCCCGGTGTGAATTGTGACTGGACGCATGAAAGCCCCAAGACGGAGTTTTTTTTTGGATTCCAAGTTATCTCTCCTCATGGGATTTTTGACTCGAGGTACACTCATCCATGGGGGTGATGCGTGTCAAATGAGGAATCCTATCTAAACCGAATAGAGAAGCTAAACAATTTTCATGGTGCCCAAGCACATAAACCCTCCAGCGTATTTATAGTAGACAAGCCCGTTTTCCGTAGTTGGCATTATTTGCGCGTTAGAAGACGGTCGAACACCTTATAACACCACCCAGCCCTCGGGTGGTTTTCCTTTACCAGGATGAAGGACGCCGCAGTTTTCGCAAGTTCGGGCCTCTATATTTTCATGATATTCTTCGAAGACTTTGGGGAGTTCTGAGACAATACCCTCTGAAGATGTAAGGGAGACCTCTGCACGATGAAGCAGTGTCTCGCAATCGAAACAGAACCACTCAAAACCATCCCGCATCCCCAGTTGGCGGGGTCCCTCCACGACAATGCCATAAGAGTTGGGATCCGGTCGTTGTGGTGAATGCCTGACATGTGATGGCAAGAAGAAAATATCCCCTTCATTTATTCGGACATCATATATTTTACCGCGGTCCCAGACCTTTAATATCATGTCTCCATTGATCTGATGGAACCATTCTTCCACTGGATCATCATGAAAGTCCGCGCGTGTGTTCCCGCCAGCCAGCGCCTGAATTACCATACCGGCGTTCTCATGTAGCAATTTGTTACTGACGGGCGGCTTCATTTCATGTTTGTGCTCATCAAGCCATTTCAAAAAGTTAAATGGCTTATAATCCGGATGTGCAGACATTCGTCGCTCCCTTGAATAGTTATCTTTATGTTACATTCTCTGGACATACTTCGGAAGGTCCGTCTCGCAGATTGAGTGAGTTACCTCTCTTAATCACTTTTTTATGCCGCAGTATGTTACTCCTTCTGTTTTTACTGTGTATAACTTAGTGCTAACACCTGTTGCTCCCAACCCCCACAATAGGCTACCGTTCGCCAGATAATTTTGAATCATCAGAGAGGACTATTTAATGAAAAAGTTATTGATTGCCACGTTGGCAATTTCTGCGATCGCGGCACTACCAGCCGAGGCGCAAAAGTATAATTTAACTCTATCAGGCGCCAGTCCAGGAGGGCTTTGGTCTCGAATTGGCGGTGGTATTGACGCGGCCATCGCCGCAGCGCATCCAGGATCAACAGTCAGCTATCAGACCTCTTCGGGCGGCCTAGCAAATGTTCCTCTTGTATCTCGAGGCAAAGTGCCGATGGGCCTTGCTACCGATGGTGAGTTGAATGCCGCCGTCACTGGGCAGAAGCCATTTAAGAGCTCAATAAATAATACTCGGGTCCTTTTTCGGGTATATACGCCAGCTTCAAGGTTTCAGCAGAGCTTCTTTGCGGTGACAAAGTCCTTCGCCGATAAGCACAATGTGAAATCGGTACAAGACATCGTTGCAAAAAAATTACCCATCCGCATTGCCATAAACCGGCGCGGTAACATGGATGCCGATGTTGGCGAAGCAGCTATGAACCTCTTGGGAATTTCGCGCAAGAACGTAAACGCCTGGGGCGGTCAAGTAGTTCATGCTGCGTCAAAGGAGATTGTCTCACTCGTTTCTGATCGTCGATTAGATGTGGTGCTTTTTGGCATTTCCTTCAATCACCCGAGGGTGCGAGAAATAGCAAAAAGTGCGTCACCGGTTTTGCTGAGTTACGGCAAAGAAAACGCTGAAAAGGTTGCTAAAAAATTTGGCGGTGAGGTGTGCCAGGTTAAGCCTGGTGAGTACAAGTGGTCGGCGGCCGGCAATTATAGTGTATGCATGGGAGCAGTGGTTGTGGCGAATGCCAATATGGATGAAAAGCTGGCGTACACAATTACCAAAGCTATGCTCGACCAGATTGAGACCTTTAAGAATAAGTCGCATCGGCTCATAAAGAAAACGGCGACGCTGAAAGTGTTAGCCCAGAAAGGTAATGCGCCGCATCATCCGGGCTCTATTAAAGCCTTTAAAGAAAGAGGCCTTATGTAGAATTACCTGCACTCAATAAAAAAGTGGGGCCGCTTGGTGTAGTACTGGCGGCCCCCTTAATTTAGCAAATACCCATGAAATTATCCGCCCTCTTCTCCGTCAAGACTTGGTTCTCCGTCGGAATTCGTCGCAGGCCTAAGGGAATTCTTGAGTGGGTTTTCATGCCTTTTGCCGTTGTTGTTGGGCTCTACGTTATTGCGGCGGCAACACTGATTATTATCTCTCCTTGGGCGCTCACGGTTTTATTCTTCTCAGGGATTGGTGCCCTTGCCTTTTTGACTACCGGTGCGACGGAGGACTCTGACGGGGATCGCCCATCTGTTATTGATATTGCATTGGCTCTTATTTGCGTCGCGGTGGGAGCTTATTTCGCGTTTGAGTCCGAGGTCATCGTCAATCGCATCGTGCTTCTCGACGAGCTCACTTTTTGGAACATTGTCTTTGGCACGATTGTGTTTCTGCTTACCCTTGAGCTAACGCGGCGAACAACAGGCGTCGGCTTGACGGCTTTAGTGCTAATATTCGTTGCCTATAATTTATTTGGTCATTATTTAAGTGGTGTACTGCAGCACGGTGAAATAGGGTTTGAGCATTTCATCGAAATCACCGTTTTTACAACGGATGGCATCTTTGGCCTGCCCCTGCGCGTTGCAGCGACATATGCCTTCATGTTCGTTATGTTTGGTACCATTCTTCACGCTTGCGGCGGCGGTGACTTCTTTTTTAATTTCGCTGCCGTGGTTAGTGGCAGGCAACCTGGCGGCCCGGCAAAGGTTGCGGTGATTTCGTCCGGAATGTACGGGATGGTCTCTGGCAGCCCGACATCCGACGTTGTAACAACGGGTTCCATCACCATTCCGATTATGCGGCGCCTTGGTTACCGTGGTGCACATGCTGGGGCCATAGAGGTGGCAGCTTCTACTGGTGGTAGTCTTGTTCCGCCAGTTCTAGGTACTGCAGCTTTTCTGATGGTGGATTTTGCTGGCATTGAATACTTCGATATTGCGATCGCTGCTTTGTTGCCGGCAATACTTTACTACGTCTCCATATATGCTCAGGTGCATTTCAGTTCCCTTCGGAATGGCTTCGATAGGCTGGAAGACGATATGATCCCAAGTTTTTGGGAGACTATGAAAGACGGGGGTTTGTTCGTAATTCCCCTTGTTGTTCTGACTGTGGCCCTTCTGATGCGTTTCACACCGACCATGGTAGGAATCATGGGTACTATTGCTGTTTTTCTGGTTGCCCTCTTGAAAGCAAATTCGAGGATAGGGCCCATTGGGCTCGCGAGAGTATTGAGTGAAACCTGCTACCGCATGGTTCCGGTTGCTGGCGCGTGTGCAGCGGCGGGGCTAGTGATGGGAGGTATTACGATGACCGGTCTCGTTGGTAAGATTTCCCATCTGGTCAACGGCCTTACGGATGGTCAGCAGTTCTTGACGCTTCTTGTGACGGCGGCGGTGACAGTTGTTTTGGGGCTCGGCATGCCGACACCCGCAGCGTACATCCTTGCCGCTGCGCTAATGACCCCGATCCTGACAGGCATTGGCGTGGATGTTCTGACCGCAAACATGTTTGTGCTTTACTATGCCGTCATGTCAGCGCTGACGCCACCCGTGGCCGTTGCCGCGTATGCAGCGTCCAGTCTGGCGGAAGATAATCCGCTCTATATTGCTGTTCTGGCTGTGAAATTTGCGCTTGGCGCTTTTGTCGTGCCTTTCGCTTTTGTCTACGGCCCAGAACTATTGATGCAAGGGCCGCCGTTGGAGATCGGATTGTCTATGGTGACAGCGGTGGCGGGACTTATTTTCGTCGCGGCCGCTATAGAGGCCTATC
>CAXFCV010000296.1:0-1705 GCA_964000975.1 uncultured Rhodospirillaceae bacterium
ATGTTTAATCTCAGTCAGCCCTGGGGACACCATATGCCGGAATGGCCCTCTACCCCCGGCGTTAATGTAAATGTGAAAAAGTTTCATGCCAAAGATGGGGTCTACCAGACCGAGTTCGAGGGCATTATGCATCGCGGCACCCATATGGATGCTCCAATCCACGTAACGGAAAACACACCCCATATCATGGACTACGCCTTGTGGCGTTTTTTTGGAACGGGCGTCGCAGTCTCGATTCCAAAGAGCAAGTGGGAGGTCATCACCCCGGAAGATCTTGAAAACGCAACCCCCAAAATCAGAGAGGGTGACATGGTGTTTATCAACACGGGCATGCACCACCGCATGGCAGACAGCGATGACTACTTCGCTTACTCACCAGGCATTTATACGGATGGTGCACAGTGGCTGGTTGATAAAAAGGTCAAGTTAGTCGGCTATGATGTTCAGTCAAATGACCACCCCATGGCGACAAAATTGGTGGATCATGGACTAGGACCGACCCACCCGCACCTGATCGAGGAATATAAACAAGAATTTGGCCGAGATCCCAAGGAGGATTTCCCAAATTGGGAGTCGGGTCATAAAACGCTGATGATTGGCGGGGGTATTCCGGGCATCGAGAATGTCGGCGGTGATCTTGATGCGGTAACAGGCAAACGCTGCACCTTCATGTGTTTTCCATGGCGCTGGGAAGGCGGCGATGGATGTGGCGTGAGAATTTTGGCGGTCCTTGATCCAGATCAAAAATTTCGTTTTGAGCGCGGCCAAAACCTCTCAGAGGGCACATAAGGGAGAGACTTAAATCATGTCTAAAACCAAAATCGGCGAAGTGACAGACTGGGTGCGAAATCCCGCCAAAATGTTTGATGTATCCGAACAGACTGCCATAGTGACCGGCGCGTCGGGTGCTTTTGGGCGCGGGATTGCAATCACTCTCGGTGCTCAGGGCGCGAACGTGCTTTTGGCGTCCGGCAATGAGGACGAGCTCAAATCTGTCGCCAAAGATGTGGAAGATGTTGGCGGGAAAGCGGCCTATATCGTGCGCCGCCCCGATAGCTTGGTAGACGCCGAAGCCATGCGGGATGCCGCCCTCGACAACTTTGGCTCCATAAAAATGCTAGCAGTTGGGTCGGGCTATAATAAGGCCGGGTTCATCCACGAATTGGACTATGAAGATTGGCAGGACGTCATGGACGCCAATGTCCGCGGAGCCTGGTTTATGGCGAAAGCGGTGGGTTCCTATTGGATCGAGAATAACATCAAAGGGAAAATGCTCCTCATGTCTTCCGTCCGCGGGCGCCACGGCAATATTTCTGGCTACACCGGTTACTGTGCCTCCAAAGGCGCCACGGACTCCATGACCAGGGTGCTAGCGACTGAATGGGCAAAATACGGGACCACCGTGAATGCTATCGCCCCTACTGTCTTTCGGTCTAATCTAACAGCCTGGATGTATGGTGACGATGAATTGGGACAGGCAACAAAGGCTCGCTCATTGTCGCGCATCCCCATCGGCCGGCTCGGTGAGGTCGACGATCTCATGGGGATGGCACTGTATTTGTTAGCCCCTGCGTCTGATTTTTGCACGGGTCAAGTGATGTATGTGGACGGCGGATTTACCGCCGGTTAAGTGGGGTGGCCAAAGAGCATATAGCGGTCCTTGGGGCGGGCCTGATGGGGCACAGCATTGCCTATGTTTTCGCCG
>CAXFCV010000297.1:0-6077 GCA_964000975.1 uncultured Rhodospirillaceae bacterium
CTGCCGGTTTTCTATCAATTTGAGAAACCTGTGCACGTGCCAAAAGTTTCCGCGTCGCCTTGTTTGAAAAACGGGTATATAACCTTCGGGTCGTTTAATAAGCCGGAGAAAATTAGCAACGAGACCGTATCGCTTTGGGCAGAAATTTTGCGAAAGACTGAACATTCGAGGCTCATGCTCAAATACAGAAATTTGTTTGCGGATGAAGGGCTAAAGAAGGTCTGGCAAGAGCGATTTTACCAGGAAGGGATAGAAGAAGACCGCCTCCTTCTGATGGCAGGCGATCACGCATGGTCGGAGCATTTAACACTCTACAGGCAAATCGATATTGCCTTGGACCCCTTCCCATTCAATGGGGCAACAACCACATTCGAAGCCCTACTGATGGGCATTCCCGTCATAACATTGAAGGGACGCCGCTTCGTAGACCGCGTCGGGGCCACCCTGCTTCAGCACTGCGCGCTCACCGAGTTTGTCGCGGCGGATGCAGGCACCTATGTGGACGTGGCTGTTCAACTTGCATCGGACCCGGCGCAGATTGGAATATGGCGTGAAAGGATCCGCTCGTATCTGTTAGAATCTCCTCTCATCAAGGGCCAAACATATGCAAAATCACTCGAGGCGGCGTATAAGGAAATGTGGCAACGGAAGTGTGAGGGATTTGTCTGATTTGATCCTTTCAATAGTAAACAAAGATAATCTTTTCGCTAAAACCCATAGTGAAAAGAACGATAGCCTTAATGCGTCATTCTACGTGGTGTGACAGATCTAATTTACCGCGATCGCGAGTTTTCTAGCGTGCAATTCATGGCATCAACCTATCGGTAGTTTAATGAACTTTTTTATTCCCCCGCTTTTGCCCGCCAGCACAAAAAAACCGCAACTACGTTTAAAGTGCTGGCGGCACTGCGCTTGAATTGGTTAATATACGGACTAAATCAACACACCGAACGGTAAAACCAAGGGGAAAATATGTCCTACAGTGTTAAAATGACGGTGAACGGTAAGGAAGTTACCGGGGAAGTGGAGGGGCGTACCCTGCTCGTTCAGTTTCTGAGGGAACATTTGGGACTAACGGGAACACATGTTGGCTGCGATACGAGCCAATGTGGTGCGTGCACGATCCACATGAACGGCCGTGCGGTTAAATCCTGTGCCCTCCTTGCAACTCATTGCGACGGCCAGGACATATTAACGATTGAAGGTCTTGCTGACGGAGACACTCTTCATCCAATGCAAGAAGCTTTTCGCGAGCATCATGCCCTTCAATGCGGGTTCTGCACCCCGGGAATGGTGATGAGCGCTATTGGCATCGTTGATGACAACCCCGACCCTAGTCATGATGAAATCCGTCATGCCTTGGAGGGAAACATCTGCCGCTGTACGGGTTACCATAACATTGTGCTTGCCATTGAAGCGGCAGCTCAAGAGATGAATAAATAAGGAAGGCCTGAAGCATGTACGATTTCAGTTACTCACGCGCTTCTTCATCGGATGAGGCCATATCCAAACATGGAGCATCGGATGACGCTCGCTACTTGGCTGGCGGCATGACCCTGATTCCTGTGCTCAAACAGCGCTTGGACCAACCCAGCGATGTTGTAGATTTGGGTGATCTGGAGGACATGCGGGGTATTACCGAGGACAGTGGCGCCATCGTCGTGAAAGCCATGACGACCCATCATCAAGTCCACAGCTCAGAGTTGGTTAAATCCAAAATTCCTGCGCTCGCGGATCTTGCGGGCACCATTGGTGATCCAATGGTTCGAAACCGAGGAACTATCGGGGGTTCCCTGGCAAATAACGACCCCGCGGCAAGTTATCCGAGCGCTGTCTTGGCCTTAAATGCCACAATCAATACGAATAAGCGCTCCATTCCGGCGGATGAGTTCTTCACTGGCATGTTCGATACAGCACTCGAGGAAGGGGAACTAATCGTCTCGGTCTCCTTCCCGATTCCGGAGCAGGCGGGATACAAACATTTTCCTAACCCGGCGAGCCGTTACCCTATTGTGGGTTCCTTTGTGGCGAAGACTAGCGATGGTGTGAGGGTTGCAATTACAGGTGCCGGTGCCTGCGCGTACCGCCAGACAGAGTTTGAGGAGGCTTGGGCAGACGGCGATCTTGATCCGGAGAAAATTAAGGACATTAAAATTAGTGATGAAGGTTTGAACTCCGACATCCACGCCAGTGCAGAATACCGCGCCCACCTAATTAACGTTATGACACGGCGCGCGATTGGATAGTAGAACTGATATCAACCCCCCCACCGGCTATCAAAGCGTGAATCATGGCCGACTCAAATGATGATGTACTAAACCAAGCCGCAAACTGGCTTGCCAGTGGCAAGGGTGTTGCCCTAGCGACCGTTATTGGAACGTGGGGCTCTTCGCCCCGTCCAGTGGGCAGCCAACTTGCCGTAATGGATGATGGAGAATTTGTTGGATCCGTCTCAGGTGGCTGTATCGAAGGCGCTGTGATCGGCGAGGGTCTCTCCTCTATTTCTGACGGTAAGGTCCGAATTCTCGACTTTGGTGTCACGAATGAACAGGCGTGGGAGGTCGGCCTTGCTTGCGGCGGGGACATTAAAATATTTGTTGAAAAAGCTGGAGACCACTCGGATGTGTCCAGATTAGCAATTGAGCGACCTCTGGCCTCCGTCACCAACATCCAGACCGGCGAACGAAGCCTCGTCACCTCCACGGGGTCCGAGGGAGCAATTGACCTCTCGTCGGATATGCTATCGACTGTTCAAAAAGCCCTCCGAGATGACAGAAGCCAGTTGTGTAATCAGGACGGGCAGTCCCTTTTCGTCCACATATTCAACCCACCATTGCGCATGATCATTGTGGGCGCCGTGCATATTTCTCAGGCCCTTATCCCAATGGCACAAACTGCAGGATTTGAGGTAACGGTTGTGGATCCTAGAGGTTCATTCGCAACGGATGCCCGGTTCCCAAATGTCACGTTGATCAACGAATGGCCCGATGACGCTTTGGAGGCACTAACCCCGGATGCGCGAACAGCCATTGTCACACTCACCCATGACCCTAAACTGGACGATCCAGCTCTGGAGAAAGCGCTGAACTCAAATGCCTTCTATATCGGCTCACTAGGGAGCAAACGAACCCACGCCTCCCGCTTAGATCGCTTAAAAGAGTCGGGCTTTAGCGCGGAGAATTTGAACCGCATCAACGGGCCCGTCGGACTGGATTTGGGTGCCACATCGCCAGCGGAGATAGCGGTGGCAGTCCTTGGTGAGATCATCGCGGCAAAACATGGCAAGCTCGAGACAGTCTCCGCATGAAGTTTGGTCCCATCCCGCTGGAACAGGCGGAAGGCGCGCTCCTCGCCCACAGCACCAAACTTCCGGGAAGGGTTCTTAAAAAGGGACACATCATCAGCGCGGACGACATTGGACTGCTAATCGCAGCAGGACACTCGTCCGTTATCGCAGCCATTCTGCACAGCAACGACGTACCAGAGGACGCTGCCGCCGAACGCATTAGTGCGGCTCTGGCGGGCACCCACACCCACATCGGCACAGCCTTCACGGGCCGATGTAACCTGATAGCAGACGCTCATGGTCTTCTGCAATTTGATCCTGCTCGATTGGATGAACTTAATCTTATTGATGAGACTATAACGGCCGCTACTCTGCCGGCATATGAGGTTGTCTTGCCTGGCCAACTAATTGCTACAATTAAGATAATACCATTCGCCGCTCTAGAGGAGACGGTCGCCAGGGCCGAGACCTTGGCGAAATCTGACGGACCTATGATTTCCATTGCGCCTTTTGGAACCAAGCGTCTCGGACTGATCATGACCCGGCTTCCCGGGATGAAGGAGAGCATCCTGGACAAAACCCTCGAAACCGCAGCAGCCCGTGTCGAGGCCCATGGCAGTCGTATCACTGAAGATGTGCGCTGTGACCACCAACAGGTTGATGTTGAGCGCGCGCTAGCGCGGCTTGGGGGTAAATGCGATATCATACTGTTATTCGGAGCCTCGGCGGTTGTTGATCGGAACGACGTATTGCCCGCAGCGGTGGTAAGTGCCGGCGGTTCCGTAGATCATTTCGGCATGCCGGTCGACCCCGGGAACCTGTTGTTCACCGGTAGTTTGGGCGGGCATCCGTTAGTGGGAATGCCTGGCTGCGCGCGTTCACCAAAGCTCAACGGGTTCGACTGGATTTTATGGCGGCTGTTGGCCGATATTCCGGTGACGTCTCGGGATATCATGTTAATGGGCGCCGGGGGGTTGTTGAAAGAGATTTCCGAACGCGGCCAGCTTCGCCAATCCCAAAACACCGGACAAAATTTTACAGTTACTAAAGAACCCAAAATTTCTGCCCTCGTGCTAGCGGCCGGCTCATCAAAACGCATGGGTAAGGACAACAAATTATTGGCGGACATCAACGGAACTCCTCTGATATGTCGAACCGTTGCGGCTCTCCAGGCGTCCAATGTCACGTCCGTAACTGTGGTGACCGGCCATGAGGCCGATGACGTGACGGCCGCCCTAACCGATCTGGCAGGGTTGTCCTTTGTTCATAATCCAAACCATAATGACGGCCTGAGTACATCTCTCAAGGCGGGCTTGGCGGCAATACCTGAAACATCGGACGGCATCATCATTTGTCTCGGTGATATGCCCCTAGTAACCCTCGATATGCTCAATGAACTCATACGTGCATTTGATCCGCTGGAAGGCAGGTCTATTTGCGTTCCTGTGTACGGGCGGAAACGCGGCAACCCCATCCTGTGGGGCAAAGCTCTCCTGGGCGCAATGCTGGGCCTTACGGGGGATACGGGCGCACGCGCACTCCTTGAAGAACACGCCGACCAGGTCCATGAGGTCATGATGGCAAATGACGGGGTGTTGTTTGATGTTGACACGCCAGGCCAGCTTCAAAGGCTTAAGGATCGCGTTCCATAATCGGCACATGCGGAACCTAAATGTATTTGAGGCTCCTTGAATTACGCATTTAAATTCAGGGACCCACCTCGGGGCATCATTTCGTCATAAATAACCCTCGAGATAGCCTCATAGGTCGCGATGCCTTTGGCATTTGGCGCCGATGCCTCCCCTCTGAGGGAACCCTTTGACTCAGCAGAGTTAGAGGTAATCACCAAGCTGAAAGCGTCAGCGAAACTTTGGGTTGTGCCGGCAATTAGGCTTCGATTGATTTTGCGCTCCGGTCTTCGTGGCGTCAATTCCCATTGGGTTCCAGACCATGACTGGTCCTTTCCATCCAACAAGTTTTCATAATAAAACGTTGCCCCGTCGTGGACGACAGAGGGCTTTTCTGCCAGTTCCTCAACTGGCATACTCTCCATAGCAGCGACGCGACCGAGGGCCGGCGTGCGGTTAACCGGCGACAAGCCGGTTAACCCGATTTTGTGGGCTAGCGCCACCTTTTATTTTCCCGTTCTTTACGTTTTATATTTTAATTACAAGTATCATAAAAAGATACTTATTGTCTATTATTTGGCCGGCTCTTATTATTTTGTTTCATAAATTCAATAACTTCCGCGGCAGTCCCAAACTCATATAAATTGTTATGAGAAGCAATTGGCATGGAGATAAAAGATTTGGGTTCCGGTGCCAAATCAAACAGGGCACGGCCAAACTTCCACGGGACAATCCGATCTCTCTCTCCATGGATAATGAGCAGCGGTGCCTTTAGCCGCCTAATTCTCTGGCCCGAGTCAAACCTGTCTTTGACGAGATATCTGGCAGGTAAATAGAAATAATGATGTTGAGCAACATCGGCGATTGAGGTGAATGGTGCTTCTAAAATCAGAGCGCTGACATCTTGTCTCTGCGCTAGTGCAGTAGCAACTCCGGTGCCAAGGGACTCCCCGTATAGAACTATTTGGTTTATAACCACCCCTGAGTTTTCCAAGAACTTGAGACCAGCCATGCCATCCTCTATCAGGTTTTCCTCGGTCGGCCTGCCAGGGTTCGTCCCATAGCCTCGATAACCAATAAGTAATAGCCCATAACCGGCGTTCAAATAAGCTTTCACTTTCCCCGCGCGATGTCCGATGTGCCCGCCATTACCGTGAAGATAC
>CAXFCV010000298.1:0-3823 GCA_964000975.1 uncultured Rhodospirillaceae bacterium
AACTTAATACCCTCGACCACCTTGACGTCTGGCACCGAACTTCCACCGCCGCCACCCGTTGCCAGCTCTCGTCGGGCATCTGCCAGGTCTTTTTTAAGCTTACGGCGCTCCTCCATCAGAGCCCCGACCCGCGCCGGTACATCGGCTGGCAAGACCTTGAGAAGGGCCGCCGTCTCCGCAAGCCCGGCAGACTCGGCAGCCAAAACCCGCTCCGCTGCTGGACCCGTCACCGCTTCGATACGCCGAACGCCGGACGCTACCGCGCCTTCCGCCAATACTTTAAAATAGCCGATGTCGCCCGTGCGCCGCACGTGAGTTCCGCCGCACAGCTCCGTTGAATAAGCCTGATTGCCGTCCGTACCCATGGAGACGACGCGCACCTCATCGCCATATTTTTCACCAAACAGTGCAAGTGCACCGGCGTTCACGGCCTCCTCTGGCGTCATGAGGCGTGTAGTGACTTCATTGTTGAACCGGATTTGAGCATTAACGGCTTGTTCGATCTCCGATAGGTCGGCCATGTCGATGGGTTTTGGGTGGCTGATGTCAAACCGCAACCGGTCGTCGGCTACCAAGGAGCCTTTCTGCGCCACATGCTCGCCCAATTTGTGGCGAAGCGCCGCGTGCAGAAGATGTGTGGCCGAATGATGAGACCGAAGCGACGCGCGCCGGAGGGCATCAACACGCATGCGGAGATCATCCCCCACCCTCAACGTCCCACCCGCAACGGTGCCAAGGTGAACATGAAGGTCGCCGAGTTTTTTCTGGGTACCGGTGACGTTTACCGAGACCTTGTCGGCCATCAGGATCCCATGATCCCCTTGCTGGCCGCCTGACTCCCCGTAAAACGGCGTCTGATTGGTTATAACGGCCACGTGTGCACCATCCGCAGCCTCCCCCACGGACTCACTGTCCACCACGAGCGCGACCACCTGGCCTTCTGTCTCCTCAGCTTCATAGCCTAGAAACTCAGTCGCACCGGCTTGTTCGCGAAGTTCAAACCAGACCTGTTCCGTTACAGCATCGCCCGAGCCAGCCCAAGCAGCCCGAGCATCGGCTTTCTGGCGGTCCATTTCTGTCTCAAACCCAGCAAGATCAACGCCATAGCCGTCGCGGCGTAAGGCATCTTGGGTGAGATCAAGAGGAAAACCGAAGGTATCATATAGTTTAAAGGCAACCTCACCGGCCAGTTCACCGCCGGCCATCAGGGTCTCTGTTTCCTCTGCCAGGAGTTTCAGGCCACGGTCCAAGGTACGTTTAAAGCGGGTCTCCTCAAGCTCCAGGGTTTCCGTGATCAACGCCTGAGCTCGAAGCAGCTCAGGAAACGCTTGGCTCATCTGTCCCATAAGCGCAGGTACCAGTTTGAACATCAAGGGATCCCGGCAGCCCATCAAATGTGCATGCCGCATGGCTCGACGCATAATACGACGCAATACGTACCCGCGGCCCTCGTTCGACGGTAAAACTCCGTCCGTAATCAAAAAGGCACTTGCCCGCAAATGATCGGCGATTACCCGATGGGACACACCATGATCCCCCTCGGGCGCAACACCCGTGGCGTCCGCCGACGCCTGAATAAGCGCCTTGAAAAGATCAGTCTCATAATTGTCGTGGGTCCCCTGCAGCACGGCAGAAATCCGCTCAAGTCCCATGCCCGTATCGATGCTCGGTTTCGGCAAATCAACCCGTTTATCAGCGGTAATTTGCTCATATTGCATGAAAACGAGATTCCAAATCTCAATATATCGGTCGCCGTCTTCTCCCGGGCTACCGGGTGGGCCGCCAGGAATGTGATCACCATGGTCATAAAATATCTCAGAGCAGGGACCGCATGGGCCTGTATCACCCATAGACCAGAAATTATCATGGGTTGGAATTCGAATAATTTTTTCGTCCGGCAATCCCGCGACGCTTTTCCAGAGATCAAATGCCTGATCGTCTTCGGCGAACACCGTCACTAGTAGTTTTTCTGTAGGTAGGCCATACTCACGTGTCACCAGTTTCCATGCAAATTCAATGGCGTCAGCTTTGAAATAATCGCCAAACGAAAAATTACCGAGCATCTCGAAAAATGTGTGGTGGCGCGCCGTGTAGCCCACGTTCTCAAGATCGTTATGCTTGCCACCAGCACGCACGCATTTCTGCGATGTAGTAGCACGGTTGTAGGGCAGGTTCTCCTGACCGATAAACACGTTTTTGAACTGCACCATTCCCGCATTAGTAAACATAAGGGTCGGGTCATTGTGTGGCACCAAAGGACCGGACGAGACGATCTCATGCCCGGTCGACCGAAAGAAATCCAGGAATGCCTGTCGTATGTCATTGGTTGTTTGCATAATGCGGGACTGTAGTTCCTGACGCGCTGATGCCAAGGAATTTTTTCGCGCTGTGTGTCACCAATTAGAATAGTCTCGGGCGCAAAAACGGCCCCGCACCGGGGCCGTTACTGTCATTAATGTGCTCAGGCCATTTAAGTTATTCCCTGGCCTGAAGCTTCACAGTGTCTTCCCCGTTCCGTTCCTCATCACTTTCAACATCTGCAGGCGCCGTTTCTGGCGGTGTCATCATTTCATTTGAGATAATGCCCGCGTTTTCACGAATTTTATGTTCAATCTCATCAGCCATTTGCGGGTTTTCCTTGAGAAAGGTCCGCACGTTTTCCTTGCCCTGCCCAATTCGCTGGGAATCATAGGAGAACCAGGAACCGGATTTTTCAACTATTCCGGCCTGGACACCCAGATCGATCAATTCGCCCGCCTTCGAGACACCTTCACCATACATAATGTCAAACTCTATGGTCTTAAACGGCGGTGCGACCTTGTTTTTAACAACTTTTACCCTGGTGTGATTGCCGACCACATCGTCTTTATCCTTGATGGCACCGATACGGCGGATTTCCATACGGACGGAAGAATAGAACTTCAACGCATTTCCACCCGTTGTGGTTTCTGGGTTGCCAAACATGACACCAATTTTCATCCGTATCTGGTTGATGAACACAATCAGCGTATTGGACCGAGCGACTGACGAAGTTAATTTCCTAAGGGCCTGGCTCATCAGTCGGGCCTGAAGACCAACATGATGGTCACCCATTTCTCCCTCGAGCTCAGCGCGCGGCACCAGGGCTGCGACACTGTCCACAACCAGCACATCAATGGCACCAGAACGCACCAGCGTGTCAGCGATTTCAAGGGCTTGTTCACCTGCATCTGGCTGGGAGATCAAAAGATCTTCCACATTGACCCCAAGCTTTTTTGCGTAGGAGGGATCGAGTGCATGTTCCGCATCCACAAATGCACAAGTGCCTCCGACCTTCTGAGCTTCAGCCACTGCGTGAAGCGCAAGCGTGGTCTTCCCGGAACTCTCGGGCCCATAAATTTCAATGATTCGACCTTTGGGCAAACCACCAATGCCAAGTGCGATATCGAGACCTAGGGAACCGGTCGAGATGGCTTCAAGCTCAACTGCGCTTTCCTGTTGGCCCAATTTCATGATCGAGCCCTTGCCAAAATTCTTTTCAATCTGGCCTAAGGCGGCGTCCAGTGCTTTTGATTTATCCATATCTGCTCTATCCACGAGGCGAAGAGTGGGTTGGGTCATTACTGGTTCTCCTTATTTCACAGGCCCATACTAGTTGCAACGAGATGGAAATGTACATGTTTTGTTCCTTTTTGCAAACAGAATCTATAAATAATTGAAAATATGTAATATTTCGATTTTTGTTCACCTCACGTTCACAACAAAATACGCAGAATTCGAGCCTAAAATAAGATTGGAATTGATTTTAGTCCCGAGCCCATTCACGCCTCGATTCCATTCGCTC
>CAXFCV010000299.1:0-3584 GCA_964000975.1 uncultured Rhodospirillaceae bacterium
CTCATCTTTATCCACACCTCGGCGCGAGAATACTCGCACCTCAACCACTGTCCCGGTAACGCCGGGCGGCAAGCGTAATGAAGTATCTCGAACGTCTGAGGCCTTTTCGCCAAAGATCGCACGAAGTAGTTTTTCCTCTGGTGTCATTGGCGATTCGCCTTTTGGCGTCACTTTCCCGACAAGTATGTCGTTTGGATCAACTTCAGCACCAATATACACGATGCCGGCCTCGTCGAGGTTCCTTAGAGCTTCTTCACCCACATTGGGGATATCTCTGGTAATTTCCTCCTGCCCCAACTTTGTGTCCCTGGCCATGACCTCGAACTCTTCAATGTGGATCGACGTAAAAACGTCGTCTCGGACGATGCGCTCCGAGATCAGGATCGAATCCTCGAAATTATAACCATTCCAGGGCATAAAGGCCGCCAAAACATTGCGCCCCAAAGCCAATTCACCTAGATGGGTGGACGGACCGTCAGCGATAATATCGCCTGTTTGAACCCGGTCCCCAACCTTTGCCAGCGGGCGCTGATTGATGCAGGTATTTTGGTTGGAGCGCTGGAATTTTTGCAGCGTGTAAATATCGACCCCGGGGTTTTCATGGCCGCCTTCTTCTTCATCGGCATGGATCACGATCCGCGTCCCATCGATCTGATCAATCACACCGTCGCGGCGTGCGATCAATGTTGCCCCAGAGTCACGCGCCACGGTTTCTTCCATGCCGGTGCCTACGAGAGGAGCTTCCGCTTGGATCAGCGGGACCGCCTGGCGTTGCATATTGGAGCCCATGAGCGCCCGATTGGCGTCGTCATTCTCTAGGAACGGAATGAGCGCTGCGGCGACAGATACGAGTTGTTTCGGCGAGACGTCGATAAGTTCAACCTCTTCCGAAGGAACCATATTAAAGTCACCAGCTAGACGGCAATTGATTAACTCGTGAACAAACTTTCCATTCTTATCGAGCTCCTCATTGGCCTGGGCAATGGTGAATTTCCCTTCGTCCATGGCTGTGAGATAAACGACTTCGCTGGTCACCCGACCTTCCTTAACCTTGCGGTAAGGGCTCTCAATGAACCCATATTGATTCACCCGCGCATAGGTAGCAAGACTATTGATCAGGCCAATGTTCGGACCCTCGGGTGTCTCAATCGGACAGATCCGGCCATAGTGGGTTGGATGCACGTCCCGCACCTCGAAACCGGCACGCTCACGGGTCAATCCACCCGGGCCAAGCGCCGACAAGCGGCGTTTATGGGTTATTTCAGACAACGGATTAGTTTGGTCCATGAACTGGCTAAGTTGCGATGAGCCAAAGAACTCCCTAACCGCAGCAGCGGCAGGTTTAGCGTTTATCAGGTCATGCGGCATCACCGTATCAATATCGACCGAACTCATCCGTTCCCGGATAGCGCGTTCCATTCGAAGCAAGCCCACACGGTATTGGTTCTCCATCAATTCGCCCACTGACCGGACGCGGCGGTTGCCCAAGTGATCTATATCATCGATATCACCTTTGCCGTCCTTTAATCCAACCAAGATTTTAACGACCTCTAGAATATCTTCACGGCGAAGCGTGCGAATGCCGTCATCGGTCTCAAAATTAAGCCGAGAATTCATCTTGACGCGGCCGACAGAGGAGAGGTCATAGCGGTCGGAGTTAAAGAATAGCCCCTGGAACAGCGAGTCAGCAGTTTCCAGGATGGGCGGCTCTCCTGGGCGCATGACCCGGTAAATATCCACCAATGCCTCTTCGCGGCAGGAATTTTTGTCTGCCGCCAGCGTGTTCCGGATATAAGGCCCGACATTCACGTGATCAATGGAGAGCGTCGGTACATTAGCCACACCGGCTCCGTCCATCTCCTCAAGAATTTCCCCCGTGATTTCATCACCCGCTTCGAGGTATACTAGGCCGGTTTTCTCGTCGACAATATCCTCAGAGGCATAGCGCCCAAGGATTTCTTCTAAAGGAACTACGTGCTCATCGATCCCTTTCGACGCCAAATCTCGCAAAACGCGAGGTGTGAGTTTGGTCCCTGCTTCTACGGCAACCCTGTTGGAGCGGGCGTTAACAATATCAAAGTCCAGCTTCATACCGCGCAAGCTCTCCGCATCGAGCGGCACCTTCCAACCCTTCTTGACGCGCTTGTAAGTAATTGTGTCATAAAAATATGAGAGGATGCTCTCCGGCGTCATACCCTCCGCTTGGAGAGGATCAATAGCCGCGCCCTGAGCCGCTAGCTCCGACCGATTCTTCGCGGTTGCTTCATTGTCCAGGCTTAATAGAAGCGTTGTCACGGGCAGTTTACGTCGACGGTCGATCCGAACATACACCAGATCCTTTGCATCGAACTCAAAATCAAGCCAGGAACCGCGATACGGTATCACCCTTGCCGCAAAAAGGAACTTGCCAGAAGAATGGGTTTTGCCTTTGTCATGGTCAAAGAATACGCCGGGGGACCGGTGCATCTGAGAGACAATCACTCGCTCGGTCCCGTTGATGACGAATGTTCCGTTACTGGTCATCAACGGCATTTCCCCCATGTAGACGACCTGTTCTTTTATATCCCGTACAGACCGTGCGCCGGTCTCTTCATCCACGTCCCAAACCACAAGCCGCAGGGTTACCTTCAACGGTGCCGCGTAGGTCATGCCGCGCTGCTGGCATTCCTCTACATCATAAACCGGCTCTTCAAAGTCGTAATCGACAAATTCCAACGTTCCCTTCTCGGAAAAATCCTGAATTGGGAAAACGGTTTTGAACCCCTCCTGCAACCCCGCCTCTTCCCGGTCAGGCCGCGCCACATTCCGCTGAAGAAAACTCTCGTATGAATTTTTTTGAACCTCGATTAGGTTGGGCATTGGCACCACGGTTGGGATGCGCCCAAAACTTTTACGTACCCGCTTACGACCGGTATAAGACCGAACAGACATTGCAGCTCCTAAATAAACTCTTGTCTCGTTTTTCCCTGCCTTCAGAGCGCCGACTCCTCCGCCAAAGAAAACTAACTACGTAACCGGCCCCATTTGAGGTTCCGGAAACGACCAACTGGCTCCATGTGGAACCGGAACTGCACATCCGCTGTCTCGGCCTCGGCGTGGCCTATTCCTGGCGGATGCGTTTCTTTATCTTTGAATCCTGGCGGTGCTCCCATTTCGGGGACACCGCCAACACCATCTTAGGCCCAACCAGCGTATCCGCCAGCTGACAAACGCTATTTAATCTCGACGCTCGCGCCAGCTTCTTCAAGCTTGGCTTTAATTTCGTCGGCTTCTTCCTTAGTCGCATCTTCCTTGACTGGCCCGGGCGCACCCTCAACCAGGTCCTTAGCCTCTTTCAGGCCAAGACCAGTGATGGCCCGAACTTCCTTGATAACATTAATTTTCTTGTCACCAACGGATGTCAGGACGACCTCAAAAGCGTCTTTTGCAGCCGCGGCTTCACCGCCCCCATCCGCACCCGGTGTGGTCGCGGCAACAGCAACAGGTGCTGCCGCGGAGACTCCCCATTTTTCTTCAAGCATATTACTCAATTCTGCCGCCTGAAGAACGGTCAAACTCGAGAGGTCTTCAGCAATTTTTTCTAA
>CAXFCV010000300.1:0-3009 GCA_964000975.1 uncultured Rhodospirillaceae bacterium
CCCGCCGCTCACCGCTAGCGTCTGGCCGGTAATAAAACGTGCATCATCAGAAGCAAAAAACAACACGGCACCAACCAGATCACCTGGGACTTCCTGGCGGGGTATGGATTGATTGGCGACTACAGTTTTTGCGAATTCTGCGCGGTCGGAGCCCCGCTCAACTTCCGTCTCTGTGAGGCCTGGTTGAATGGCGTTAACCGTAATACCATCCGGCCCCAATTCCCGCGCTAAAGCCCGGGTGAAGCCCACCAGCGCGGCCTTGGAACTAACATAATGAACGAAACCCGGTACACCGACATGGGCAGTGTCGGAGGACATGTTGATGATTCGGCCCCAGCCAGCCTCACGCATATGGGGAATCACCGCCTTGGTCACGATGAAAGGACCGATAACGTTAACCCGAAGCGCTGTTTCAAATTCTTCAACCTCAAGTTTTTCGAATGGCCCTCTGGTAAGTGTACCCAGCAAAGCAGCATTGTTGACCAGAATATCAATTCCGCCGAATTTAGCGACGGTCGTTGCTACCATAGCTGTAACGGATGCTTCATCGCTGACGTCGGTCTCGACCGCATAGGCTTTACCCGCAGCATCCGTAATTTCCTTGGCAACTCGATCCGCGCTCCTTCCATCAATTTCGGCGATGACAACGGCAGCGCCTTTTGCCGCCAAGGCCCGCGCAAAGGCGCGGCCTAGCCCACGGCCGCCACCGGTCACAATCGCGACTTTATCTCTCATCATCGCCTCCCTTAGTGGCCTAGTTTGGATACTCTCATCCAACCGCATCAGTCTTTTCCGCCAGAAATACTGTATCTAAAGAAAAAAAATGCGGGGGGATGGGAAGATAACAAATTTTTCCAGGCATAGTTGCTGCATGACCCTCTGGGCTAAGCGCTCCTCCCTGGTCCATTTGAGCACAGTTAGAATCAGCTACCTGACAATATTGAGGGCTTCTCCCAATGACGGTTGTTCGAGCAAATCAGGACAGGCTAATCAACACCCTCCATGATGATGATGTTGCTCTCTGAAACATCTGTTCGCATAGGCAGGAGCGCCTGATAAGCATCAGAGTTCCACCATTCTTTCAACTTATCCAATGATGGGAACCTTGCCATGATAAACCGTTTTGGTGCCCACTTCCCCTCCAGGACTTCGGGTACCCCGCTCGCAATAAGTTCCCCACCGGCACGCGTGATTAGAGGCCCAGCCTGAGAAATATACTCGTTCAACTGTTCTGGATTTTCCACACTGAGTTCATCAACGATCAGATAAGCGGACATGTTTTTCTCCCTGTTAATTTTTCCCAACGCCCCGGGTTCGCTAGACCCGGCATGAGGTCATGGTTTCTTGGCACAAAAACTATGTACCTTTCAAAGTTACCACAAGCGCTCAGTCGCCATCTTAGCACCCTCCGCCAGAGCCCGGAACTTAGCCCATACGACAGAAGGAAAAACTGCTTTTCGGCCTGCGTAGGTGCTGAAGCCACAGTCAGACCCGGCCATTACCCGCTCGCGCCCGACAATGTCGGCATAACGGCACAGACGCTGCGAGATCAGTTGTGGATGCTCGACGAAGTTGCTGGTGGAATCAATCACGCCCGGCACCAGAATTTTATCCTCGTTGATTTTGGCCTCCGCCCAATCTTCCCACTCATGTTCATGGCGAGGGTTAGCGCCCTCAAACAACAGCGCTGCCGGACGCGCCTTATTCAACAGATCAAATAATTTCTTTACCGGAAAATCATGTGTATGTGGCCCCGCATAATTAAGCCAGCAAATGTGCAGCCGCATTGCCTCTGGCGGGATGTCTTCCGTCGCCGCATTGAGGGCCTCAATGCTTTTTTCTGCGTCAGCCAGAAATTCCTCATCGCTCCAATCCTGGTGATCAGTATGCCGACATCCAGCTAGGTCTGGGCAATCGAGTTGGAGGGCGAATCCTGCTTCATAGATCGCCTGATATTCAGGCCGGAGGGCTTCAACCAGCGCTTCCCGGTACTGATCACGATCATCGTAAAATTGGTTGGGCACATACGTCATAAGACAGCCCGGAGAGACCGAACTCATAAACGCATCATGAGCTGGCGTTTTGGAGAGTGCAACTTTCAAACGGCCGATATCCTGAACCACGGGCTCCTTATTCGCATGCGCGACGGGCGCCTCACATACCACGGCTTGCAACAGATTGGTTCCGCCACCGGCAGCACGCTCCAGGTCCATCTCAGGAAAATCTTGGATATCTCTCGGGGTCTTGCGGCCCAAAACACCTTCACCGTTTGCGTTACCAAGTCCAGTTAATCGGTGCTTGGCATATACGTGATAAGACATCTTGCCGGCTTCACCATCGTTCACCACGTCAACGCCATTCTCTACTTGAAGAGCGACCAAGTCATCGATGACCTCGCTGATACGTGTATCCAAGACGGCGCCGTCTACGTCTTTTCCCCGATCCTGTAATCGCAAGAGGTCGACTAGATCATCCGGTCTTGGCAAACTGCCAACATGAGTAATTAGAATGCGGTCCGTGCTGGTTTTCATACGCCTCTCCAATTCGAGTGTATCAATTGTTTTTACCAATTGTGCCCTCCCGGTGCCAAACAGCAAATGCCTAAAGTGCGCAGCAAGTCTTCCAGCAAATTGCCCAGCCAGCCAATAATCTCTACAACATGTGATTAAAGAAGGATCAATGCAGGAGAACACGATGTCAGAAAATCTCGTCCCCCATTTTGTTGGCAGCATACCATTGGAGAGCGCGGAAAAGGTATTTCGCGATGTGAGTGGCGTCGTGGGGCCCCAACTCAGCCGCCTGCCGGATGGCGAGACCGGAAAACGTATTGGTTGGATAAAATTTCTACAATCTTATCTTAACGACCAACACCCGGACATGGAGACCGACACAAACCAGCCGCCGCTGCAATGGCGGCAATGGGACGGTGTGCTACTCCGCGAAGTCCCGATGGCCAAATTCAAGAACAACGTTGATCCAAAGTCAGTAACCTTCGACACGGGCTATGGA
>CAXFCV010000301.1:0-7653 GCA_964000975.1 uncultured Rhodospirillaceae bacterium
GAAAAAATGGGTTCTTTGATTGCGGTAGGAACAAGCATTTGTGGTGCTTCAGCTATAGTTGCGACGAGTCCAACAATTGAGGCAAATAATGAAGAAGTCTCATACGCCGTTGCAAATATTACAATATTTGGGCTCGTTGCAATGCTAATTTATCCATACTTAGCCCACTATATCTTTAACGGGGATGAGATAGCTATCGGTTTATTTCTGGGTACTGCAATACACGAAACAGCTCAGGTCGCTGGTGCCGGACTAATCTACGCTGAGCAATTTAATTCGCCCAATACTATGGACATTGCAACAATAACAAAACTGGTGAGAAATGTCAGTATGATCCTAGTAATACCAGCTATTAGTTACCTGTACATAATCCGCCAAAAACAAAGCGAAAATAAAGTAAAACCCTCCATCGCATCAATGTTTCCAATTTTTATTCTCGGATTTATTTTAATGGGTTTAATCAGAACCCTAGGCGATTACGGAATTGAAAACTTCGAAACAGCGTTTGGCGTTCTTCAAATGGAGCAATGGGAAAAATTCATACATGTCATACGAACTTCGGCTGAATACTTCTTGGCAATTGCAATGGCGGCTTTGGGTATCAACACTAATATTAAGTCGATCGTGGGGTTAGGGATGAGACCTTTTTATGTGGGTTTCTCAGCTGCCGTTTGTGTCGGGCTGGTGAGCTATCTGGGCATATTAGGTATTAGATATTTTGTTTAATAGATCGTTCCATACGGCGCCTCTCATAAAATCAAAACGGATATGTTTTGGCTAAACCCGTGTAAGAAATATTTCGTTAATGGATGTTTATAGCACGCATTAATCTCCTCAGATACAAGTCACGTTTGCCCCTTCGGCGATCAACACTACCTCTGCTTATGTGTAAAGATGAAGTGGGAGAATTTTAGATTGTGCGATTTGGCTTGCTCTCCGGGCTTTGAAACTGTGTCATCTACTGTATGAATGGCTCGAAAAAACATGATCAAATATGCGACGCCATCGTCATCGGCGCGGGCTTTGCCGGGATATATATGCTCTATGTGCTGAGAAAGGCCGGTCTGTGTGCAACTGCCTTTGAAACGGGCGGTGACGTGGGGGGCACCTGGTATTGGAACCGTTACCCTGGCGCCCGCTGCGATACCGAAAGCCTATTCTATTCCTATCAGTTCGATGACGCGCTGCAACAAGATTGGAACTGGACGGAGCGCTACCCAGCTCAGCCGGAAATTCTTCGCTACGCCCAGCATGTCGCTGAACGTTTTGATTTAAAGCGGGATATTAGTTTTAATACCAGAATTATCGGAGCCCGGTGGGACGAGCGCACGCAATTATGGACTGTCGCCACCGATACAGGGGCACGTAACAACTGCCGGTTTTTAATCTCTGCTGTCGGCTGCCTCTCAGCCGTTAACGTGCCGGATATCGAGGGCCTCGACAACTTCACGGGCAAGCGATATCAGACCGGGCTTTGGCCACACGAGGGAGTAAACTTTCGAAACAAGACAGTGGCCATCATCGGCACTGGATCGTCCGCGATCCAGTCAATCCCCATAATTACAGAACAAGCCCAGCATGTAACCGTATTTCAGCGCACCCCCAACTACGTGGTTCCGGCCCAGAACCACCCTCTGGAACCGCGGGAGGTGGCAAAAATTAAGGCCGATTATCCGGCGTTTCGGGCCAAAGCTAAAGCGACATATTCGGGTAATATTTTTCCCATTGGCGGTCCTTCCGCACTGGATGTCACTGCGGAGGAAAGAGAAAGGGAGTATGAAAACCGCTGGCATACGGGCGGGCTTGGGCTGATGGGGGCTTTCCAGGACCTACAAGTAAATCAGGCATCTAATGAGACGGCGGCAGAATTCGTGCGAAGCAAGATCCGTAAAATCGTTAAAGATCCGGAGGTGGCTCGCAAGCTCTCCCCCACTAATACGTTTGGATGCAAGCGGCTCTGCGTCGCAACCAATTATTATGAAACCTATAACCGGGACAATATCTCGCTCATTGATTTGAACGACACACCCATTAAGTGCATCACGGCAAACGGTGTCAGAACCACAAAGCGCGACTATGATGTGGACATTCTCATCCTGGCCACCGGTTTTGACGCCATGACGGGGGCTCTCAATCGTATCAACATTCAGGGCACCAATGGGCAGAAATTGACAGATGCCTGGCGGAATGGGCCAATATCTTATCTGGGCCTTGGGGTGAACGGTTTCCCAAATATGTTCACAATTACAGGTCCGGGCAGTCCATCCGTGCTTACCAACATGATCCCAACCATCGAACAACATGTGAATTGGATTGGGGCCTGTCTAGCGGCCATGAGCAAAAAGAATGCGACCCGGATTGAGGCCACTAAATCAGCGCAAAGCGAATGGGTCGCCTACAACGCAGGACTGGCGGATAAATCCCTACGGGTTACCTGTAACTCATGGTATCTGGGGGCAAACGTGTCTGGTAAAGTCCGTGTCTTCATGCCCTTCGTCGGGGGCCTGCCAATGTATATTGAGAAATGCGAAGAGGTTGTTCGGGAAGATTATAAGGGGTTTGTTATCACCTAAACTTTATCTGGTGGGGAAACACAACAGAGAGACTTAATAGGGAGACAGGACTATGACCGATGACACGACGACTGTACCGGTGCCCACACTCAGTGAGGTGGTAATCAAAACCGGTCGGTTCGATCTTCTGAAAGACTGGTATTCTAAGGCACTTTGTACGGAACCATTTTTTACCCGTCCGCGCCCACCCGAGACCTCCTGGACCGGTGCACAACAAATTGCATTTTATAAATTGCCAGGCGAATATCCGTTCGCTCAGGTTTTTGGTATTTTTGAGGTAGATGGCACAACTGCGGTGCCAGGTGCAGATCCCGGCCTTCATCATTTTCAATTGGCACACGGCAGTTTCGATGAGCTGTTCGACCGATACGATCTTCTTAAATACCATGGGATCCTGCCAGCACATACTTGGAACCATGGCGTCAGCACAAGCTTCTACTATCGTGATCCAGACGGAAATCTCGCTGAGATGAATTGTGTCAACTTTGCAACCGAGGCGGAATTTTTCGGCTACTTTGAGACGGAGGCGTACAAGAAAAATGTCTCCGGCATTGAAATCGATCCGGACGACTATATTGGGCGCTATCGGAGCGGCACATCGCGGGAAGATCTAGTGAAAATAACAGTCTAAAGGTTAGAGGTGCAAAAAAACATTGCAGTTCCAGGAAAGGCAAATAATGAGACTGGGGGGGGCTAGATTTATATCTTACTGAATTTTGGGGGTCGTTTTTCGAAAAACGCTTGAAGCCCCTCTTCAAAATCACCAGTCACTGCACAGGTTAGAAAAAGCTCTTTTTCCCTTGCGAGATGCCCCTGGAGGCTCGTGCTTTCTAGTGACTCGTTCACCAGGCGTTTTGCATTCCCCAACGCTTTAGCCGAGCCACTGGCCAGTTTTTTTGCCACATCTTCAACGGTGCTTTGCAAGGCACCCTCGGCAACCACATCGTTTACCATGCCGAGAGCGAGCGCCCGCGGTGCATCTATGGGTTTGTTCAAAAGAGCCATTTCCAGTGCTGCCCGTCGGCCAATCAATCGAGGCAGCAGATAGGTGGACCCGCCGTCGGGCGATGTACCAATCCCAGTATACGCCATGGTGAATTTAGCAGTGTCAGCAGCGATGATGTAATCTCCCGCCAACGCCATACCAATTCCGCCGCCGGCAGCAGCACCCTGTACGCCAGTTACAATGGGTTTATCCATTCCCGTCATCAAAAGGATGCATTCGTGGTAGACTTCTATTAGCCCCCCCGCGACATCTCTGATGTTCGAGAGATTTTCATAAAAATGCTTGAGATCCCCCCCTGCCATGAAGGCCCGTCCCGTCCCTTGGACAGTCACACACCGGACAGCAGGATCTTTTATACAATCCATCAAATGATCTTTAAATTGACCGGCCATTTCCCGGTTTATAGCGTTAAGGGCGTCAGGATTGTTAAACCTGATATCTCCTATCGCTCCAGATTTTTTATATAACACTAAATCCATGTTTATCCTCCCAGCATTACGCGGGGGCCCGTGACAAATTCCAGAGGCCTCCGTGGATTGATCTTAATAAATGGTCCTAATCTAGTGTCGCTGGCAAGAACATTTCCATGAGTCCCGCTGCGACGCACGACTTGATGGGCTGGTTTTTGAGGCTACATTTACGTGATCATGAAGCCACCATTTGCCCAAAAACGCCCGCAAATATTTACTCATCACGGCCAGGATCGAATTGATGACTATGCCTGGCTCAAGGATAAAGACTGGCAGGACGTGATGCGCGACCCAGACAAGCTTGACCCAGAAATTAGAGCTTACCTGGAAGCAGAGAACAACCATACGACTGCCTGGTCTGATGACAATGTCGATCTTCGGAATGACCTGCTGGCTGAAATGCGGGGACGCATCAAAGAGGATGAGAGTACGGTGCCTGCGCGAGACGGGGACTATGAATATGCCACGCGATATGAACCCGGTGGACAGCACCCGATATTCACGCGCCGGAATACAGCCGGGCTGGAGACCGTTCTCCTACACGGAGACAAGGAAGCCGAGGGCCAGTCTTTTTTCCGCATCGGCGGCTGCACCCATTCCACGGACCATAAAATGCTTGCCTATGCGGTGGACCTAAATGGCTCTGAACGGTATGACGTAAAAATCCGCGACCTGGAAAGCGGCCAAAACCTGCCGGACATCCTCCCGGACGCCAGCGGAGGTATGGCGTGGGCCGCCGACGGCGAGACCCTGTTCTATACCATATTGGATGAAAACCATCGTCCCTATCGGGTTATGCGACATACCGTTGGTGACACCATTATCAACGACGCCATAGTCTATGAAGAGACAGACCCCGGGTTTTTCCTGGGTCTGGGAAAATCCCAAAGTGGTCGGTTTCTAGAAATTTCCGCTTACGATCATACAACATCTGAAGTACATCTTCTCGACGCACGTAATCCGAAAGGAGACCTTCGCGTGGTAGCGCCTCGCGATACCGGTGTTGAATATCAAGTCGCTCAAATCGGCGAGAGCTTATTCATCAACACTAACGCGGACGGCGCCGTTGACTTTAAAATCGTAGAAACCCCCCTCGACCATCCCGGAAGGGAGAACTGGAGAGACCTCGTGCCCCATGAGCCCGGCCGCCTGATCCGGACCCTTTTGGAGTTCAAGAATCATCTCGTGCGCCTTGAGCGTATCGCCGGCTTGCCGCGGATCATTGTCCGTCATGTGGATACCGGAGCAGAATATCCAATTGAGTTTAGCGAGGATGTCTACGAACTCGGCCTAATACCTGGCTATGAGTTTGAGACCGATATTTTACGGTTTACCTACTCTTCTATGACTACGCCGAGCCAAACCTATGACTTCAACATCTTGGACCAGTCCCGGGACCTAAGACAGGAACAGGAGGTACCCAGCGGCCATGACCCGGCAGCCTATATAACCCGGCGGTTAGGTGCGACATCGCATGATGGCGTGGATGTGCCCATCTCGCTTCTGTATCATAAAGATACGCCGTTGGACGGCTCGGCACCGGTTCTGCTGTATGGCTATGGCTCCTATGGCATGTCTATGCCAGCGTCCTTTTCGACCAATCGCTATTCCCTCGTAGACCGGGGCTATATCTATGCCATCGCCCATGTCAGGGGCGGTACGGAAAAAGGCTATGGCTGGTATCTGGATGGCAAACTACAAAAAAAACAGAATACGTTTCTCGATTTTATTGCTGCCGCCGACCATATGATCGAAGAAAATTTTACACGACCCGGTCGGATCGCCATTCACGGTGGCAGCGCCGGTGGTATGCTCGTGGGCGCCTGTGCCAATATGCGCCCCAGTCTTTGGGGTGCGGTGGTCGGCGAGGTTCCGTTTGTCGATGTACTCACCACCATGTGCGATACAGATTTACCTCTGACGCCACCGGAATGGCCGGAATGGGGAAATCCGATCGAGAGCGCAGAAGCATACAAATATATCAAGTCGTATTCTCCAGTGGATAACGTGACCGCGCAGGCCTACCCACCCATGTTAGTGACCGCGGGTCTGACCGATCCCCGGGTAACCTACTGGGAACCCGCCAAGTGGGTGGCAAAATTGCGCGCGCTCAAAACAGACACTAACCCACTCTATCTTCGTACCAACATGACAGCGGGCCACGCCGGTGCCGCCGGTCGTTTTGACCGACTCGAAGAAGTAGCACTGGTTTATGGCTTTCTACTGGAAGTAATGAACGCCCCATAAGTTGAAAATGTCCGCTGATCTTCTCGTTAGAGGATTTATGGATATACGGGAGGACTGCCTCATCGTCTCCAGACGGGGTAACTTGGATGGCGGTTGCACCTGTTTGGGCGGAGCACTAGCCCAACATCCTGGCACCGGCACAGTGATCTAAGCAATGTTAGCGAGAACCTCTTTCATCCCCTCGGACAAGGGTTGTGGTGTGTTGGTCTCCCGGTCCACATAAACATGCACGAAATGACCCTGAGCCGCCGCCGTCTCGTCATCATTTCGGAATAACCCGACTTCATATGTGACGCTTGAGGTTCCCAGGCGCTGCACTTTTAGTCCCGCACTCACCGCATCAGGAAAGGCTACAGGAGCGAAATACTCGCATTTTGTTTCCACTACCCAACCAACCGTTTTTCCTTTTTCGTAGTCCAGTTGTCCCTGATCAATGAGAAAATTATTCACCACTGTGTCGAAGTAAGAATAATACACCACGTTATTTACATGGCCGTAGACGTCATTATCCATCCATCGTGTGGGAATATTTTGGAAATGCCGGTAATGGTCCCGACTATGAGGCAGAGTACGGGCCATCGGGCGGGGCGTTCTCAGACGTCTTTTTTATTGGATGCAGTTTGTGAAAAAAACTGCTTTTGCATGGCTTCGAACATCTGGGCTCCAGCGGGCACCCAGGCTTTCATCAATGCCTCTGGATCCATATCCTGCATATTAGCAAAGACCTGCTCTTGAGCCTTTTCCACCAATGCCTGATTAAAAGCCTCTACATCGGGCAGGCCAAAAAACTCCCTCGCTTCGGATGGCGTACAATCAATATCAATGCTGAACTTCATGGCCGAAACCTCCTCCTGCTCAAAAGATCAAGAACGAACCTTAGCATAAGATCCAGGCGCGGGCTCCAATGATTTCAACTTGCCAGAGCCGATTTTGCGGGCCGGCACTGCGCCGCCAGACTTTGGCGCGAGCCATTTGTCCCAATCGGGCCACCATGAACCAGGATGTTCCGTCGCCTCCTCCTGCCAGGCGGCAGCGGTGTCATATTCCTTTTTCTTGGTATTGGTCCAGTATTGGTATTTTCCTTTTTCTGGCGGGTTTATAACGCCTGCGATGTGACCAGAACCACCCAGCACGAACCTCACTGGGCCTCGGTATAATTTAGTGGCCTTATAGACCGACTCGGCTGGCGCTATATGGTCCTCAATAGTGGCCTGCAGATAAACCGGAATGTTAATCTTCGTGAGGTCTACGGTGCCGCCAATTAACTCAAATAAGCCCGGTTTCGATAATTTATTTTCGATATACATATCTCGTAAATAATCGATCAAAAGCTTAGCTGGAAACCTGGTCGAATCCC
>CAXFCV010000302.1:0-3072 GCA_964000975.1 uncultured Rhodospirillaceae bacterium
AAAACCGCAAATCCTGCCGCAATGGCAAGCTCTAGCGTGAATAATGAGAGAGTATGAGCTATCAAAGGAACATCAATCTGAGCAGAATGGGGTGCTCCGTCCTAACGAGCAAATGCGCGGGTAGCAAGAACCTCGATTTCTGCCGTGCAAAGCGGCCTCCACTAAATCAGTGAAAATTGCAGACATGCCGAGCGCTCATTCAACAATTAAAGTTTCAACGCTCGCCGCGCATCCTCGGCGTTCGCCACCTGCCCACCCACTGCCTCAATGATAGTCACGGCACGCGCCACAAGGGCCGCGTTGCCCGACGCTAATTCACCCCGTGACATATAAAGATTATCTTCCAGCCCGACGCGCACATTTCCACCAGAGATGGCGGCGGCGGCAACCATCGGAAACTCCGTTGAGGAGATGCCAAATGCGCTCCAGACAGCATCTTCTGGAACAAGATTTTTCATCGTAAGCAGGCTTTCAATGGTGGCATCTGCGCCCCAAGGTATACCCAGACATAATTGATACAGAGGCCGATCATCGACCAAAATTCCTTTATTGAAGAGGTCATTGGCGAGCCGGACATGCCCGGTGTCAAACGCTTCGATCTCCGGCTTAACACCGACAGCCTGCACAGCCTTTCCCATGGCCGCCAATATTTCGATGGAATTGATCATTATGCCCTTGCCAAAATTCATCGTCGCCACGTCAAGGGAACAAATATCCGGTTTGCATTGCAGAATATGAGCAATCCGCTCTTCTGCTGTTTTGAGCCGTGCGCCGGGTGCAGGCTCGACCGGATTTTCTGGATTTACGCGGATCACGCCACCCCAACCCGTTGTCAGGTTGAGGATCACCTGACTGCCCGATTTTCTTATTTCCTCCGTAGTTTCCTCGAACAATCGGGCATTTTTTTCTGGGTCCGGCGTAGCTTTTCCCGTCTCTGGGTCCCGCACGTGAATATGCACAACTGCCGCGCCGGCATCATGGGCTGCGAGGGCTTCCGCGGCGATTTCCTCAGGTCTCACTGGCACCGCCGGGTTCATCTCTTTGGTGTCCGCCCCTCCGGTCACCGCACAGGAAATAATAGTTGGACGTTGCATCACTTACTCCCGTTCTCCTGGTTGCTGATAATTGTCCCCTCCGTCTTCGTCAAATCAAAGGCAAGAACTTTCGGATATAGTGACAGTTCTCGAAATTCGCCAAAGACGAACAATGTATCCTGCAGGGTCGTTTATATACCAGTAAAACCCCTCGTTTAAGGTGCCGCATCTGTTCAATCCAAACTCGACGAAGAGAGCTTAGGGAGCAAGACAGACAGATAAGATCGTTTCTTGAGAGTAACACAAAAAAACAGCACACCTGGACTTGATCGCTTTAAATTTCTTGTAAATATTGGGCTGATACTTTTTGTTTATGGAGCTTTTCAACGCATGCCAGCACCCTCTCTCAGCGCACCTTACACCCTGGAACTGGTGACCTATAACTTGAACGACGATGCAGACGCAGAGACCTTCTTGGCACTCAATCGTGAAGTTGGTGAAACTTTTACGAGCAATCAACCCGGGTTCCTGAATCGTGAAATCGGCAAAAACGACGACGGGACTTGGTTAATTGCCGTGTTTTGGAACACGTCGGAGGATGCCAGGAACTCAATCGCTAACATCGATAGCATACCCGATGTAGTCAAATCGTATATGGCCATGATCAATCGGGAAACATTGAAGCGTGACATATTTGACATCGTATAGCTGCCGATTGTAATTGGAACCGCTATAAACGGTAGATGCACGCAAGGTTAGGCGGTCCCGTTAACCCAGACGGGTAATTTCTGAATTGGAGCCTGGAGCAACGCTATGGTGAAACTTTCCGTTCTAGATCTCGCTTATATCGGAGAGGGGTTCTCTGCCTCAGATGCCTTGGCCAATGCGCTTGACCTGGCCCAGCATGCTGAAACCGCAGGCTATACCCGCTTTTGGCTCGCGGAGCATCATAACCTCTCCGGAATTGCGAGCGCAGCCACATCTGTCTGTATCGGCCATGTTGCCGGTGGCACCCAATCCATACGGGTAGGGGCCGGCGGTATTATGCTGCCTAACCATTCTCCCATGCTTATTGCCGAACAGTTTGGCACGTTAGCTACCCTATATCCCGACCGTATTGATCTCGGCCTTGGCCGGGCACCCGGTACGGACCAGCACACGCTTCAAGCGTTAAGGAGGGGCCCGGAAGCATCCGAATATTTCCCGCAAGATGTTGTCGAACTACAGGCCCTGCTCGGCGAGCCCCAGGAAAATCAAAGGATCCATGCTATCCCAGGCGAAAACACCAACGTGCCACTCTGGATTTTGGGATCCAGTTTGTTTGGCGCCCAGCTCGCTGCCGCACTGGGGCTGCCCTACGCTTTCGCTTCCCATTTTGCCCCCCAGGCACTTCAAGAGGCGGTGGCGATTTACCGGGAACGGTTTCAACCTTCGGAACAGCTAAAAGCACCTCACGTAATGATCGGCTGCAATGTCGTCGTTGCCAATACCGAGGATGAGGCTCGGAAACTTTTCACCTCGCCGCAGCAACAATTCACTCGCATGGTGCGCGGGACACGCGGCCAACTGCCGCCTCCTGTCGAGGATATCGAGGATTTCTGGTCCCCTATGGAAAAACAACATGTTTCATCCATGCTGACCTGTTCCTACCATGGCTCCCCAACATCGATTAAGGACCAGCTAATGTCTCTCATAGATGCCACAGGTGCCGATGAACTGATGGTAGCGGCGGCCATTTGGGACCACAGTGCACGGGTCCGATCCTACGACTTACTGGCCGAGGCAGTGACCTGATGCGACGGCCATGTGTTTATCGCCTCCGCTTGGCCAACCAAGAAAAATAGACACCAGCGAGGGCAAATAAAATAAGACAGAGTAGCGGGAAGACATAGCTACCGCTTTTCTCAATCAAGAACGCGAATAAGGCAGGCCATACGAACATTGCGATATAGACGTAAAACGCCATGCCCGCGATAGCCTGAACGGTCTCACCCGGCGGTGAGACTTCAATCAGGGCAGCGTGAAAGACACCATTCCA
>CAXFCV010000303.1:0-2290 GCA_964000975.1 uncultured Rhodospirillaceae bacterium
ACGCCGGAAAATGGGAGGAGAGGGCGCGCTCATGAATTTCAAGGACGGGGATAAATCAGCAAAGCCTGAAGAGACTGATCTTGAGGAGGTATTAGAGGCCCAGGCCAAAGCCGAAGGTCAGACCTATTCGGACTTTCTGAAACTGGACGAACTACTTGCCCTGCAGCCCGGGTTTGATAACAACTCTGACTCCCTTCTGTTTTTCACCCTCCACCAGACCAAGGAGCTTTGGATGCGGGTGATGTATGTGGAGACTATCAGCGCAAGGAACAGTCTTTTCGAAGGCCAGGTCGGTCCTGCACTCAAAACCTTGGCGCGCGTCCGCTCGATCCAGCAGATTATGATTGAGAGTTGGTCTAGCCTCGCAACTATGACCCCAGTAGACTATCTGTCCTTCCGGGAAGATCTAGGAAGTTCGTCTGGCTTTCAGTCTCCTGGCTATCGAAAATTAGAATTTGTGCTTGGTCAAAAGGACAAACGTTTTTTGATTCCGCACAAAAAAACGCCAACTGATTATGAGAGCCTCGCCGAGGTGTTGAATCAGCCCAGTCTCTACGACGGCGCCTTGGATTATCTGCACCAGGTTGGCCTACCTATCCCTGTTGACCGTCTGGAACGCGATTGGTCTGAGCCCTATACATTCAGTCAGGGCGTCCATGACGCGTGGAAAGTGGTTTATGATGATACGGAAAACCGTTTCCAGGAATACCATTTGGCCGAGATTTTGGTGGATATAGAGTATGATTTCCAGCTTTGGCGTTTCAAGCATTTCAAGACAGTCGAGCGGATCATTGGATCCAAGAGCGGCACAGGCGGGTCTTCGGGCGTGTCATATTTAAAATTGGCGATCGACCGATACTTTTATCCAGAGCTCTGGGAGGTGCGGGGGGCATTATAACGCTCTTAGCCTGTCAATACGTTGTCCCCTAGCAACCATCGGGCATATGGTGGGGACTCGTCCCAGAATCCAGGCTCCCACTTTTCGTCCAATCGGTCCATATCGGCAAAATATTCTATGTTGCCGCCGCAAGGGTTATTGAAATACCAAAACCAGTTTGAACCCAGGGAGTGTCGCCCTGGCCCGGAAACGCCGACCGCGCCATGTGCCATCATGTGTGTGCCGCCGATCATGATCTGATCAAATGAGTTCAGTTCAAATGCAACATGGTTGAAATACCGGTGCGTACCCTGTCGGTGGAAAAGGAATAGCGAGTGATGAAAGTTTGAACCGTCGCAGCGCATAAAAGTACCGCCGTCCGTCGAACGGTCGCTTAGGCGGAAATTCAGTCGATCCATATAAAACTGCGCAGCCTCCCAGTTACCCTCCTCGGGTAAGCTGTAAACGACGTGTCCAATACGGAGGGGTCGAACTTTCTCGTCGGGCCAATGCCTCTCATTGGTGCGCATTATCCTCTCATGAAAATTCATTTGAGGTTCAGACTGATGTTCTTCTGTGATATCCGCTAGGCGAAGGGCAAAAAAATTACCGCTGTCGTCCTGGGTGTGCAGGCCACCGCTAATGTCATCAGTAATTTCCCGATCAGTGGCCAGGTCGCTGCCAAGCTGGCCCAAGGCCTCCTTTGTGTCCACACCCCATGTAATTTCTCTCGCTGTCGGGCCGTCTTCATTGGTCGGGGGAAGGGCAGGGTCGGCCTTCAGACGAAGCGAAATGGTTTGGTTTTCAGGTGTCGCGAACTCCGCGCCGGTGGTTCCAGACTCGAGTTTCTCGAGCCCCCAGTTCTCCAGGAATTCGATGCACTCCGGCATGTCTTCGACACCGTAGCTGATCCCTTCTACGCGCATTATGGTCATGATTTACTCTTCCTCTCTAGAATAAAGATCGCTCAGTCGTCTTTTCAGATTTTTGTGGTAATCGGTTCCAACGTCCTCTTGGTTTAGGAACCATGAGCTGTTGGTGATGGGTTAAATCCTGTGATGTCATTGGTTTACGCCTCCGATTCCGTTGTCGTCATGAGTCCCGGCATACCAAAACCAAGGTTGTTTAGATCTGAAATAAGCGTGTCTTTGTCTTTAGTAGCCATTGGCATAAGCGGGGGACGGACGATATCCCATTGTGTATCATCGCTAAAATGTCCTGTGCAGGCTTTCAACGCTGGGATTACCACATATTTGCCAAATGTATCGCGGATCAAGTTTAACTGCTGCTGCTGGCCTTCCGCACCTGTGTCTTGCCAAGTCTCGTAAAGGCGAACGATGGCCGCGGGATTGACGTTCGCTGTGGCAGAGATACATCCGGCACCGCCATGCCGCATGTTGTCGAGCAAGAAAG
>CAXFCV010000304.1:0-6744 GCA_964000975.1 uncultured Rhodospirillaceae bacterium
ACCTGGGTGACTGTTGCACGGCCGGTTTTGATTGCGGCGTGTAGGTCACTAATGGAGGCCTCTACAAGTTCAAAGTCTTTTGACGGGCTGGTCATTACCCTCTCCCTCTTGATTTCGGTCTTAATCATGTCCCTGTAATACAGAAAAATCCAGCCGTGTCTCTCTCAATGGATCGCGCGAGTCATTTTCGCCATGCGTGGTCCCCCAAATTTGTGCGTTGAACTTAATGCAAGTAGGACAGATACATGAAATTAAGAAATCCGCCATGCGTGAAGTCTCATCTTTCTCCTCTTGTGGCGGGTAAATTTTGTCTTGCCGCGCGTATCAACGCCGTACTAGGCAAACGAGCCGCAGTACGAGCGCTGCGGGTAAAAGACATGCGTTCGGGACCCACACACTGAAGCCTCCAAACATTTTCCCACCTTTTCTGACACTCTAGCTTGAAACCCTATTGTTAGTTGAGTAGGAGGGTGCCACTTATTGGGGCTGAGAGAAATATAAAGCAATGCAGGGGCGGGCATGGTCGAAAAGCTATACGTATCGGCACAGGAACTACTCGATGACTCCTTCCGACTGGCACACCGGATTTATGACTCGGGATTCAAGCCAAATTATATCGTAGGTGTCTGGCGCGGAGGCACCCCTGTTGGTATCGCTGTACAAGAGTTGCTTAAATATAAGGGTGTGCCGACGGACCATATTGCAATCCGCACGTCCTCCTATACCGGGATAGGAGAGCAGTCCGATGATATCAGGGTTCATGGATTACACTACATAATAGAGAATATGAACGCGGAGGATTCTTTACTGATTGTTGATGACGTGTTTGATTCAGGGCGCAGCGTGAAAGCGATCGTCGATACCATTAAAATCCTCTCGCGTCGCAACGCCCCCGAGGTCATCCGAACTGCCACAGTGTATTATAAACCTTCCATGGCCAAAGTAGACATCGTCCCAGATTTTTTCATACATGAAACCGACAAATGGCTCGTTTTTCCGCATGAAATAGATGGCTTAACGGAAGAAGAAATTTCTCAATCCAAGCCGCTGGTGCTTGGCAAGTAGAGATTTAAAGTTCTCGGAAACCGTGCGGCAGTCTAAAAATCTTCCTGCGAATGAGTCTTACAGAGCTACTGGGTGGCCAGTTTGACTTATTGTGCGAACCTTGCATCATAGAGGTGTCCGCGCTCTTCTGAGCGTGGCCTTACTTTAAGGAAGCGGTTCTATTGGGTTGTGTAAAAAAAACCTTTGCGGGGACTACTCCATAAATGATGGGAAAACTTGCATTCGCGCAGCGCCTGAAAATTGATCAGAGGGAGGACATACATGAGCCTGTATGCAGATTCACGATACCCGGTTCGGTCCGACCTTGAGGCGGTTCATCGCAAGCAGCTGCGTCAACTGGGTGATCCTGGTACTTGGGGGACCGGCGAACAACGACTTGCAGTGGCTAGCGAAATTCGTCGCGTCTGCGCGGAGGCCGGTGTTCAGGAGGAGCCTGAGGGATCCCGCCTTGAAAGTGAGGTGGATCTGCCCCCGGCGGCCCGCGAGCTTATCAGAGAACTGGCGGTTGAGCCCCAGGGCTTCGACGAAGCGTCTTATACCGCTGCGCGGAGCGGTGGACTGAGCGACGAGGAATATGTTGAGACGGTCGGTATTGTTGCACGTCTAACATCCATGGATATTTTCGCTCGGGGTATCGGGGTGGCTTTGCGGCCCTTACCGGCACCCCGGGACGGCGCGCCGTCCCGTGTCCGCCCGGCAGCGGCAAAAAAGGAAATGGCTTGGGTGCCCACCGTGCCGAACCTGCCCGAGGGTGGTGAGGACGCAGAAAAAATCTACGGTAAAACTTACCACCCCTATATTTTCCGGTCGTTAAGCCTGGTTCCTGGAGAGATGCATCAGCACATAGAATTGGAAAATATTCAATATCTCCCAATGGATAGTATCCTTATAAAGGATTACCAGCATCACGAAGATTTCTCTCGAGCTCAGACGGAAACGGTGGCGGGACGAGTGTCCGCCATTAACGAGTGCTTTTACTGAACCGCCGGTCATGCATGGTTCCTCCGTGAGAGTGGACGCGAAACTGGCCTGGATATCAATCTTGAGGCCCTGGTAAATCCAGAACTTGATATTGGCGTGCCGGGTGGGAGGGAATTGTTGGCATTTTCTGATGCTGTCCTGGGGCGAGACCGTGAGCAGCTTGATCATGTTCGTCAGGCACTTCATGACTCCTTGGGGCCTAGAGCTGTGGTCGCGGCAGCTGCCATTGCGGCCACCTTCTCCAAGAACGATCGAGCAGCGAATGCCTGCGGCATTCCGTCAGAGTTGCGGATGTTGCGGAACAGTAAAGACATACGGCGCGCGCTCGGCCTGAACAGTTTCCGTTCAGCGGCAAATACAAAAAAGCATTATCCCGACGAAATGTAGACGTTTCTTGGATTTGCCCGATGACGGATCAGCCCGATATCACGCTCTACTATTTTCCGAGGGCATGCTCACTTGCTGTGCATATTGCGTTGGAGGAAGCGGGCTTCGATTACTGTCGGCAGATAGTGGACCTTAGAACCAAGGCACAAAAAAGTCCCGAATTTCTAGCGATTAATCCTGTGGGTACGGTACCCGCGATGCTCATCGGGGATCAGCTACTGTCGGAGACGCAGGCCATTCTCACCTACATTGGCGATACTGCACCGGCAGGCCCATTGCTGCCACCGAGCGGCCATCAGGACCGCTATCGGGCCCATCAGTGGATGAATTTTTTATCCAGCAGTGTCCATGCTTATATTCGTTCCATATTCCGACCGTCGGCCTACGCGCCGATTGAGGATGCCGCAGCCCAAGCGGCAGTTAGACGCCAGGGTCATGTCAATTTGGCGACGGCCGTCGCGACAGTCGAGGCCCGGCTTGCGGCCGGCCCATTTGCCCTTGGAGACGACTTCTCTGTCGTCGATTGCTATCTCTTCCTGATGTATCTCTGGAGCTGTGATGGCCGGATTGACACAGTGCCTGACCGCCCAAAATGGGCGGCCTTGGCTGAACAGGTGTGGCGGCGGCCCGCGGTGAAATCCGTTGTCGCCGTCGAGCAGCAGGATAGAGATTTCATAATTCCTTTTTAGCTGGCCCGGTGGACGGCCAGGCAGATCGTCTCAGGCTTTCAGGACGGCGTGAATTTTTGGCGAGCATGAAGTCCTGGTCCCGTGTTAAAACTCAGTAATGGAGTCAGAACATATCATGGATGCTGTGGAGGGTCGTTATTGGCATATGCTAGATGATGGCAGGGTGCAGTGCGATCTGTGCCCCCGCTATTGCACACTGCAAGAAGGCCAGCGGGGGCTTTGTTTTGTTCGCGCGCGACAAGCGGATAAGTTAGTCCTTACCACCTATGGCAGGTCATCGGGGTTTTGTATTGATCCGGTGGAGAAAAAACCCCTCAATCACTTTTTACCCGGTACACCGATCCTGTCCTTCGGCACGGCGGGATGCAATCTCACATGCAAATTTTGCCAGAACTGGGACATCTCCAAGTCCCGGGCGTTTGACAAATTGCAAGCAGAGGCGTCGCCGGATCGGATTGCTGAGGCTGCCGTTCAATCAGGCTGCAAGAGCGTTGCTTTTACCTATAACGACCCGGTAATATTTTTAGAATATGCAATAGACGTGGCTCTTGCGTGTCGCGCGCGCGGGCTTAAAACAGTGGCGGTATCTGCTGGCTATATTTGTCCCGAGCCCCGGGCGGATTTTTTTCAATCGATAGATGCCGCAAACATCGATCTAAAAGCGTTTACCGAGTCCTTTTACAGGGACCTCTGCTCCAGTAAACTTGCCCCCGTATTAGAGACGTTAATGTATTTGAAACATGAAACAGATGTTTGGGTCGAAATAACTACATTACTTATCCCGGGGGAGAATGATACTGACCGAGAGTTGAATGCAGAATGCGCGTGGATCGCAGAAAATTTGGGACCCGACGTGCCGCTCCATTTCTCCGCTTTCCATCCCGATTGGAAAATGCGAGATAAACCAAACACACCGCCAGACACCCTCATCCGAGCGCGCAGCATCGCTCATGGCCACGGCCTTCGATATGTTTATCTCGGCAACATCCACTCCCATGAGGGATCCAGCACCTACTGCCATGGATGCGGAGAAATTCTCATCGGTCGAGACTGGTATGAGTTGTCCGACTGGGGGTTAAGTGAGGATGCTAACTGCACGAAGTGCGGCACGTCCTGTCCCGGCGTGTTTGATGCAAAACCGGGCACCTGGGGCCGCAAACGTCAACCCGTGCGATTTCTGGGGTAATGTTCGTAGCAACCATCCGCCCCATCCCGTCCTTACGGAAGGTAGAAGTCGGTATGGGGGTGAGAGATGCTGTGCTGCCGGCCTTTGCCATGGTGCACGAACACTGGTACATACCGCGAATATCGCTCTCACGCTCTCACCATCTATCCGGGTCTTATTATGAACCGAAGCCTTATATTCTTTATCCTCAAGCTATCCGTTTCGGCGCTGCTCATCGGTTTTCTTGCGATAAAATTTGATTTTGGTAAGTCAGCAGAGAAACTCATCAACGCAGATGTTATCGGTGTTGGCGTCGCCGTGTTGGTTCTTGGCCTGTTAATTGTGAACAACACCGTCCGCTGGCGCGTCGTGATGCAGGCTATACAAGCCGTTTTGGACATATGGACCACGTTTAGGCTTCTGTACATCGGTATTTTCTTCAATCAGACGTTGCCCTCTTCGGTCGGTGGCGATGCCTTCCGAATATACCTCGGACGGAAGGAAGGCCTTCCTCTGACGGCTGCCATTAATGGCGTGATGTTGGAACGTGTAGCTACCCTCACCGGGCTTATTCTTTTGGTTGTGGTGACTCAGCCCCTGCTGCTGTCCCGGATTGGTGATCAGCCTGCTACTATTGTTTTTCCTGTTCTGGCTGTTCTTGCGGTGATTGGCATCGCGCTGCTGATGCTGCTCGATAGACTCCCGGAGCGCTTCCAGAAACACAAACTTATCCAAGGTGTCGCAAAACTCGCCACAGACACTAAAAAGCTCTTCCTCTCCCCTGGGCGCGCTATCCTAGCGGTAGGTCTCGGCGTTACGGGCAATATTCTTATTGCCTTGGCGACCTTTTGTCTGGGTCAATCAATTGGCGTTGAGGTCTCGGTAGTCGATTGTCTGGTATTAATGCCACCAGTAATCCTTATTACCACAATTCCCATCTCAATTGCGGGATGGGGGTTGCGCGAGAGTGCGATGGTGGCGATCTTTGGTTTCATTAGTATTGTTCAGGAGGATGCGATCGCTCTGTCCCTGTTGTTTGGTTTGGTCAATGCGGTCGTCAGCCTGCCGGGTGGGCTCCTTTGGCTACTGAACGGCTATAAGCGGTCCGACGTTGGCGAAAAAATGTCTAACGCGTCTTAAACAAACGCTTTTCTTTGCCGCACTCTTCGATAATCTTGGTTGCAGATCAGAAAACTAAGTTGAAGCGAGGAATCCATGAAAGTTAGTTTTGCTCAACCGGGTTTGCCTACAACAGGCACCGCCGTCGTCAGTGTAACCTCCGGCGGAAAACTGTTGGCAAGTGCCGAAAAGCTGGACAAGAAGACAGGCGGTGCTCTAAAGCGAGCAATCAGGTCTAGCCAGTTTACAGGGGACAAGGGGCAATCCCTGAACATCATGGCGCCGTCTGGCGTGCGCCTGGACCGTATTATTATGGTGGGCTTTGGTAAAGTAGCGGATATCTCGGAACTCGAGATACAAAAAATTGGTGGTAAAATTTATGCCGAGACTTGCCGGGGAATTAAGGGAGTGGTCACCGTGGCCGTAGACCCCATTTCCGGTGCCCAAATGAGCGCCGCTGACATCGCTGCGCACTTGGGCTATGGATCGCGGCTTAGATCCTATCGTTTCGATAAATACAAAACCAAACTTAAACAAACTGATAAGCCTTCGATAAAAACGATTACCTTCCAATGCACTGGCTTTGCAAATGCGCGTAAGGCTTTCCGAGCATTGGAAAAAATTGCCGCAGGCGTGTTCTTTACCCGGGACCTTGTATCGGAGCCCGCGAACATTCTCTACCCAGACTCTTTCGCAAAACAGACAAAATCGCTAGAGAAGTTAGGCGTCAAGGTAGAGGTGCTTGGTGAGGCCCAAATGCGACGCCTTGGCATGGGTGCGCTGTTAGGTGTGGGGCAAGGCAGTATCCGTGAGTCCAGGATGGTAGTTATGCAGTGGAATGGAGGTGGTAGCAGAGCCCGCGGTAAAAAGGCGGAAGCCCCGGTCGCGTTTGTTGGCAAAGGCGTGACTTTTGATACCGGTGGTATTTCCATCAAACCCTCGAACGGTATGGAGGATATGAAATGGGATATGGGAGGCGCCGGCGTGGTCGCCGGCCTCATGAAAGCGCTCGCTGGTCGGAAGGCAAAGGCAAATGTCGTGGGTGTGGTTGGGCTGGTCGAAAACATGCCGGACGGGAATGCGCAACGGCCCGGTGACATAGTTACGTCCATGTCTGGCCAGACGATTGAGGTTCTGAACACAGATGCGGAGGGACGCCTCGTCCTCGCTGATGCGCTTTGGTATACCAAAGAGCGCTTTAAGCCGAAATTCATGGTTAATCTGGCGACATTAACGGGGGCCATTTTCATTTCACTCGGCAATCAGCATGCGGGTTTATTCTCTAACAATGATACCTTATCTGAGCGGTTGACCCAGGCGGGCAAAGACGTTGATGAG
>CAXFCV010000305.1:0-10348 GCA_964000975.1 uncultured Rhodospirillaceae bacterium
GAATTTGGCAGTGGTGGTAGTGCGGGAAGCCCCGGAGCCACCGGTTGATTCGCTGGCGCGGTCGGCGCCCCTTGAGGCTCGTCTATAATTGAGCGCTGAGCCGATCGGCCACCATCTGCCAAGATTGCGAGAGCCAGGCTCGTGGCCATGAAGGCTGCTGCGATGATTGCGGTCGCGCGGGTCAATAAACTTGAGGTTGCGCGACTGGTCATGAAGCCGCCCATACCCCCGCCTCCGGACCCGCCGCCAATGCCCAGTCCGCCGCCCTCGCTTTGTTGCAACAACACAACGCCAATGAGTGCGATAGCCAACATCAAATGGATTACAAGAATGACAGTGGTCATGAGTCGGTCCATCCAAGATCAAGAAAGTAGCGCCCGATGCATGTTCACAAACCAACGGGCGACGCCAGTATTTAGCCTGTTTTTTGCACTTGTACAGTTTTTTTCACGGTTGAGCAGGATAACTTTGCGCGATGGCCCAGAAATCCGTACTATTCAGGCTGGCGCCACCGACGAGCGCGCCGTCCACATCTGGCAGCACCATGAGTTCTCCGGCGTTTGATGGCTTCACGGAACCGCCATACAGCAGGCGCATGCAATCTGCCTCGCCATGGGTCAGGATTTCGGCAACTTTAGTCCGCATCATGGAGTGGACGTCCTGGACGTCGCCAGCAGTTGGTGTTTTACCCGTACCGATCGCCCACACCGGCTCGTAAGCGATAACAGTGTTGGCGGCCGAGGAAGTCTTTGGCACCGACCCTTTGATTTGTCGGGCAACGACAGCGCTGGTTTTCCCGGCGTCCCGCTCTTTCTCAGTCTCCCCTACGCAAATGATAACAGAAAGCCCGACGGAGAGGGCAGCCTCAGCTTTGGCTTTGACCAGTGAGTCGGTCTCCCCGTGATCAGTACGGCGTTCAGAATGACCGACAATGACATAGGTGCAGCCGATATCTCTGAGCATGGGCGCGCTGACATCCCCAGTATGAGCGCCCTTCTCACTCGGGTGGCAATCCTGTGCGCCAAGCGCTAAACCCGATTGCTTGAGGGTGATTGCGACAGAGTCCAGATATGGGAATGGTGGACATATCAGCATCTCGAAGTCGTGGGATGTCAGATCGTTGATCTTGTTGGTGAGTTCACCTGCAAGCGGCAAGGCATCCGCGGACAACCCGTTCATTTTCCAGTTTCCCGCTATGAGGGGGCGTCGTAGCTGCGTCATATTTGAATTTATCCTCTCTGTAACATTAAGCTCGACCGACGATGGCCAGTCCAACTTCCCCCCAAATTGCATGTTGCCCGCGATGAGTCACGCTTTTATGATGTCTACCGCCCAGGTCTGTGCAGATACCTTAGATCAACTCGCTTTCTAATCACATTGGATACACCAATATGCTCGGTTCATTCAGAGAAAAAGTCCTCTCTTGGGGTGCCAAGGTTCTCTTTGGCTTGCTGATTATTAGCTTTGGCCTCTGGGGGATCGGCGATTATAATATCTCCGGCTCAAACGCGGATGATGCCATAGCCGAGGTCGGCGGCCGAGCCATCACTGGGCGTGACCTGGACGCTGAGGTTCAGAGAGCAATGGCACGGATGCGACGTCTGCTCGGTCCGGATTTCAGCGATGAGCAAGCCCGGGCCTTGGGAATTATAGATCAGACTCTTAACACGCTGGTGCGCAAGAATGTTTTTATCGCGGGGGCCGAAGAAGCTGGCCTTATCGTTACTGATGAGGTTTTGGGGCAAGCAATCCGGAACGACGATCAGTTTAAAACCGCCGGCCAATTTGATCGGCAAGCATTCTTCCAGGCTCTTAATACAACTGGCTTGAGTGAGCCAGCATTTGCTGCTCTTTACCGGTTTCAGCTTTTGCAAAACCAGTTGTTGAGCCCTATTAAACTTGGGGTGAAAGTGCCCGCCTCTCTAACAGATCGGGTGTACCGCTATCGGAAGGAGCGGCGCGTGGCCGATGTCCTCCGTCTTGATCACAGCAGATTCAAAGATATTCCAACCCCGGTCTCTGCTACGTTGGCGAATTTTCACAGAGAAAATGCTGATTTGTTTACTGCCCCTGAATACCGTGGCTTAACGGTTGTTCTGCTCCAGCCGGAAGATGTGGCCGATGAGGTAGATGTGCCGGAACAGCGCGTGCAGGACGAATATGACAGTCGCATCGACGAGTTTACTAAATTAGAACGTCGGGAAATTCGTCAAATTCTGGTGTCGGACGAAGCCAAAATTCAGGAAATTAGCAAGCGTCTCTCTCTTGGCGAGGACTTTGCCGCGGTGGCCAAGGATGTCGCCGGCATGAAAAAAGAGGCGCTCCAACTCGGTAATCTTGCGAGACGGGACCTACCAGTCCCTGAATTAGCCGAGGCTGCGTTTCGCCTTGCGCCGAATACGAACAGTGGGCCGATCAAGACGGCTTTAGGCTGGCATATTTTGAAGATCGGTAAGGTCACGCCTGGCAGTCAGAAAACCCTGGAAGACGTTCGGGAGCAGGTGACGCGGGTTGTGCAACTGGACATAGCGGCAGATACCCTCGTCTCGCTGGCGAACAAGTTTGAAGATGACCTCGGCAGCGGGTCCACCCTTGAAGAAGCCGCAAGACGGTTGAATTTGAAGGTCATCAAAGTTGCCTCCGTAGATCGCCAGGGCTTGGATTACGCCGGCAAAACCGTGGAGGCGATTGGCAAAAAAAGTGATATTTTACAGGTTGCGTTTAAGACAGAGGAAGGCCAGGACAGCGTGTTATCGAGCTTTGGGGCGGCTAGCTTCTTTATTTTGCGTGTCGATAAGGTGACGCCGCCAACGCTCAGGCCCCTTGAGACAATCAGGTCTGATGTTGCGGCGGCCTGGAAACGGGAACAGCAGGCCACTGTTGCGGAGAAAAAGACAGCCGAGTTGCTCGATCAGTTGAAGGGGGGCAAATCGCTGAAAAATATTGCCATAAAGATGAAAGCAACCATCAGGAAAACCAACCCATTTGATCGGACAGGCCAAGGCCTCAAAATGGAAATTCCCGGGGAGTTGGTGCAGAACCTGTTCTCAGCGAAGAAACGGGGGGCCGTATCATCGTCTGGAAATGGAGCCCATTTTATTGCGAGGGTTCGCGAGATCAAAACAGCGCGCGCGGATACGGATAAAAAAGGTGCCGACGTTGTCCGCCAGCGGATTGGAGCGGGTATCGGCAACGACCTGACAGATGGGCTCGCGAGGGCATTCCGATCACGGCTGGGGGTAACCATTAACAGGGAAGCGGTCAACGCATATTTTAACGTTGGTGATCGAGCGCCGTAACCTTCAGTGGAGCGGGACATCTAACATGGCAAAATTTTATGCTGCCCTATTTGGGCCTCAAAAGGGTAACCCAACTCCCCCTGGCCTAGCTTAGCTACTGTTCCTCTGCACGCTCGGGGCTTGGGGAGCTAGCTAATAAACAACGCGGGTCACCAGCGCTGTCAAATTATTCTCTCGACAATTTGACAAGTGACTGCGGAATGCCCTCTCGTCGTGCGATGATTGCGCTGATGGGCACAAGAACCACGCCTTTTTCTGCCAGGATGGGCAACCACTGAGATAACGCCTCAATAGTCGCTTCTCGCGGATGTCCAATCGCGACGGCATAACCCTTTTTTTGGGAAATCCTCTCCAATTGGGCAAGCTGTTTTCTTATGCTTTCCAGGTTCGGATCATGGTCTAGGAAAATGTTTCTAACGGCATGGGGGACGCGATAGATTTTCGCTAGTTTAGCGCCAACCGTATTCCGCGATGTCCGGCTGTCCAAAAAAAGAAGACCCCGTTTGCGAAGTTCTGCCATGACAAGTTGCATGCCTTTTTCATGGCTGGTATAGCGACTTCCCATATGGTTGTTAATCCCTACATGAGCCGGAATACGATTTAACGCCCATACCAAACGTGACTTTAATTCAGCGGGCTTTAAATCCGTACTCAGAGCGTTTTTGCCGGGGTTAGCGTCTACGTTGACCGGTTGCATTGGCACATGGGTCAAGATTTCATGACCTGCTGAAACGGCTAATTTTACCTGTTCGTCCAACCGACGGGCATAGGTTAAGAAGGCAATAGTTAGCGGAGCCGGCAAGCCAATGACCTCTCGCGTTCTCCGTCTGTCTATTCCGGCGTCATCAATCACCACGGCTACCTGAGGGCCTGCCGGGATGTCTGGCAACATTACGGCGTTCACGCGCCAGAGCGGTATCTCTGGTTCGGGCATGTCCTCGAGGTCCACGGGTTGTTCAATTTTATCACGCAGCCATGCCTTATCCCGGATGGATTCATTAGCAGAGGTCACCTTAGGGACGGTCTCCGGCGGAACCTTGACAACAGGGGTCATTTGTTCACCGATGCGCGACATCGTGTGGTTTTGAACGTTAACGATCCCTGCTCCTGCCGTCCGCGCTTTCGTCGGGAGTTTGGCAGGATGGGTTAGTTCGGAACTGGCGGGAGAAATGGCCCGAGAGGTTCCCTCGGGGCTGATTTCAGGCTTTTTTGATTGCCGTTCTGCTCCACTTGTTTGGGCCGTTTTGGATGCGGTAGTGGTTGTTACCTGTACAACGACAGTTTGTGCATAAAAGCTGACAACTGCCACCGCCGAACCAAGGGTGACAAAAATTAAAATGGTGAGAGGAAGTTTCCTATGCTTCACGATGTCCTCATAACTTGGTAAACGGTACTCGTGCGTTACTAGTTTGCGCGCTGACAACCATTTGGCCAAAAACCACATGGTGCGATTTAACATATTAAAATTATCTTTGTTCCATCGGTTTCCGCATCATTCGGGATCGGTATCTTATTCGGCCTGTCAAAAAACAACCTACGTAGATGAAGGTTTGCTTGCGTGAGACGAAGCGTTTTAGAATTTACAAGGACGCCCTCAAACTGTTTTTGGCAGTAGTAAACACAATGTTTAATGAAAAAGCAGTTAATTAGCTAAAAACTTAGATATTGGGTACCGTGCGTAATGTTGTAAAGGACTCTCCAAGTATTAATTTAAAAAGTTTTCTGAAAAGTCCAATGTTGAAATTATGTGCAGGGCGGATGTGCTTACGATCTGGAAAATTTACATATATTCAGTTAAAACACTGCCGAATTCGACGGTTGGGCCCATCAAAATGCAAACATCAGCGCGTATGAGCGCCTTTCCATCTCTGATTTGATCGCGCAATATGCCCATGTCATAACCCTCCTTAAATCGATCAGAGACGGATTTGGTTGTGTGTTTCGGCATCTAATTCATCCTTTAAGGAGAACCGCGGCGTGACGGAGACTAACTCCGGGGCTTCGGCAGCCCTTGAATTTAGAGGTGCTTATTTTAGCCTCCTCTGAGCGATTATAACTTGCATGTTTCACCTCTGGTTCGAATTGATATTCTCGTGAAAACGATAACGCTGGAAATGGCCTGAAATTTACTTTTGTAGTCGTCGGTGCAGTAAAATTTTGTCTTTCTGTTACAGATGGTATTCTGCTACGCCGCTGTCAGGTCGAGTATCATTGTGCATAATAAGTCGTTAACCGACAGGCGTACACAGCCGTTGTTGTCTTGATATTGGTCACAGAGTTCTCTCTCTCTCGACTCGACAAAGACTTAAAATTGAGCTTCCCTCGCCCCTCGTCATTCAGGGACAAGCCCAACGGCGTAAAGGCGTTGACCAAGGGACGTGCTTCCAACCTTTATGTTGCTCAGTTCTGTGCTGAGCCGAGTTATCCACAAACCTAGACTTCGCTAAACCTGTCAATTAACTGAAATCGTTAACAATTAATTTTCTAGGTGCGCCCCGGTTTGGGTCCCGAGGTAGGCTTAAGTGTTCCGATATCAAGGCGGCGCCGTGGGGTGGCCCGTTAGCTGTTCGTAGAAAAGTATTGCTTCAGATCACGGGCGCTGTCTGATAAATAACAGTTCATTGAACATAAAGTCATAATTATTCGCTGGAGTTAAAGAGGCCGCACGGTGCAAATAATGACGAACATGAAAACGTTTATTGCTAAAGTTGCTGCCGGCGAGATCTTGGACGAAACAGCCGCAGAACAAGCTTTCAATATTATTATGTCGGGTGATGCGACCCCCGCGCAAATTGGTGGTTTCCTGATGGGCCTGCGTGTGCGGGGAGAAGCCGTCTCCGAGATTACAGGGGCTGCCCGAGCCATGCGGGCGAAAGCGCTATTTATCGAAGCACCAAATAACGCCATGGACATTGTTGGAACAGGTGGCGACGGCACCGGCACATATAACATCTCTACTGGTGCCGCCCTGGTGGTGGCTGGTTGCGGCGTTCCGGTTGCCAAGCATGGCAACCGGGCCCTGTCATCCAAATCCGGGTCAGCGGATGTATTAACCGCCTTAGGAATGAACAATGAAGCGGGCTTTGATCTTGTTCATCAATCCATTTGGGAGGCCGGACTTGGCTTCCTGATGGCTCCTCGTCATCACAGTGCGACCCGGCATGTCGCGGGTCCCCGAGTTGAGCTTGCGACCCGAACGATTTTTAATCTTTTGGGCCCGATTAGTAACCCGTCCGGCGTCAAACGCCAGTTGACTGGGGTTTTTGCAAAAAAGTGGCTGGAACCCGTTGCCCATACACTTGGTAATTTGGGGTGCGAGAAAACTTGGGTGGTCCACGGGTCGGACGGATCGGATGAAATCACGACGACTGGCATTACACATGTGGCCTGTTTGGAAGAGGGTAAAGTAACCACTTTTGACATATCACCTGCCGATGCGGGCCTGCCAACCGCAAAACCAGAAGACCTAAAAGGCGGTGACGACGCACACAACGCTGCAGCCGTCCGCAGACTCTTAATGGGTGAACCGAGCGCCTATCGAGATGTCGTGCTATTGAACGCTGCAGCTGCGTTGATTATAGCAGGGAAAGTGACCGACCTTCGGGCTGGCGTTACCATGGCTGCTACGGCGATTGATGGTGGGCAAGCGCAAGCGGTTTTGGACAAACTGGTGGAAATAACCAATGTTCGACGGGAATCCGAGGAAAAGGAGGAGGAGTGAGCAACGTGCTGGAAAAAATTTGCTCTGACACACGGTCCCTTGTGGCAGAGCGGAAAACTAGAGTCTCCGAGGCTGAACTCAGCGATCTAGCTGCTGCGCAAACGGCACCAAGAGGTTTTGCGGCCCGCTTGCAATCCGCAACGGACGCCGGCAGCTTCGGTCTCATTGCAGAAGTAAAAAAAGCCTCCCCCTCCAAAGGCCTCATCCGGGAGGACTTCGACCCCGCCATCCTGGCCCGAGCGTATGAACTTGGCGGCGCAACCTGCCTGTCAGTGTTAACAGACGTCCCATATTTTCAAGGTGACGACAAACATATGATATTGGCGCGGGCAGCAGTCGACCTTCCGGTCATCCGCAAGGACTTCATGATCGATAGCTATCAAATTCTTGAATCCCGGGCACTTGGCGCAGACTGTATTTTGCTGATCATGGCAGCATTAAGTGACAGCGAGGTGGAAACATTCTATGGCCAGGCTGTCGCGATGGGCATGGATGTTCTCGTTGAGGTGCACAATAAGGAAGAATTGGCCCGCGCGGCCCGACTAGGCCCCCAACTTGTGGGCATCAATAACCGGAATTTAAAAAACCTGAGCGTGGATTTGGCAACCACCGTCGAATTGGCTGCTATTGCGCCAAAGGACGCCCTTCTGATAAGCGAAAGCGGGCTTTACACCCATCAGGACCTCTTAGGCATGGCTAACGTTGGGGTTAGTTGTTTTTTGGTGGGTGAGTCCCTCATGCGCCAAACCGACGTGACAGCCGCGGTCCAGGCGCTTCTGGGTCCGACCCGATTTGAACAGTTGAGTGCTTGATTTAATGGGAAAGCTGACGCACTTGGATGGCGAGGGAAATGCTGTGATGGTGGATGTGTCCGACAAGGACATAACCGAACGCACGGCGACAGCGAGGGGGTCTGTGTTCATGAAGCCGGAGACCATGGCATTAATTGTATCTGATGGCGTAAAAAAGGGCGATGTTCTCTCGGTGGCCCAATTGGCGGGCATTATGGCGGCTAAGAAAACACCCGAGTTGATCCCTTTGTGCCACCCCCTGAGCCTTTCCTCTGTTAGTGTAGACCTGGTCTGTGATCTCGACCGGAATGCGGTGGATATAACTGCGTCGTGCAAATTGGCTGGCAAAACCGGGGTTGAGATGGAATCCTTGGCGGCGGTGACGGTTGCTGCGCTTACCGTGTATGATATGTGCAAAGCCGTTGACCGGGGGATGCGTCTCTCAGATATTCGCCTTGTTCAAAAAGAGGGCGGCAAGTCAGGCGACTACCGGGATCCGGATGATGAGTGAGACCCCGGATGTTCTGCTGCCGGTCGAGGATGCAAAGGCTGAGATCCTGATTGGTATCTCACAGTTGGAAGCGGAGCGCATCAGCGTGGCGGCCGCGCATGGCCGCGTTTTGGCAGAAGATTTGGCCTCTCGGATCACCCATCCACCAAAACCTGTATCCGCTATGGATGGCTATGCGGTCAGGTCGGCAGATGTGACGCGGGCCCCGTCAAAGTTGAAAATGACCGGAGAGTCCGCCGCTGGCAACAGTTTCAACGGCAGCATTGGCCCCGGCGAGACCGTTCGAATCTTTACCGGTGCCGTTGTGCCCGAGGGCGGCGATGCCATTGTTATCCAGGAGGATACTGATGCGGATGGTGATCAAATCACCTTGCATGAGACTGCAACCGCTGGCCAATATGTGCGGCCCCAAGGATTGGATTTTGAAAAAGGGCAAGTGCTGCTTGAATCCGGAACTACTCTCAATTCCCGACATGTGGCTTTGGCCGCAGGAATGGATATACCGTGGATCAATGTTACGCGGCAGCCCAGGGTGGCCGTTCTATCGACGGGGAATGAATTGGTGCTGCCAGGGGAATTCATAGGTGAGGACCAAATCATAAGTTCCAACAGCATTGGCATTACAGCGTTTGTTGACGCCGCGGGGGGCATCGGTATAAACCTCGGAATCGCGAGAGATAATCCAGACTCTCTCAAAAGCATGCTGCAAGGTGCTGCGGGTGCGGACATGCTCGTCACCATAGGAGGCGCCTCCGTTGGCGACTACGATTTGGTTAAAAGTGTGTTGGGCGAGGAAGGCCTCGACATCACTTTTAGTCGGGTGGCCATGCGCCCAGGTAAGCCGCTCATTTTTGGCACTCTATACGGAAAGCCAATGCTGGGGCTGCCTGGAAACGCAGTTTCTGCGGGTATTACGGCGGTGCTATTCCTCAAACCTGCCATCGATGTGATGTTGGGAAGAGATGTGGCCTCTCAGGAGCAGGAAACAGCCATTTTGACCCGAGACCTTCCGAAAAATGACCGGCGCCAGGATTATCTTCGTTCGGTCCTCGGCCGAAATAAGGCCGGAGACCTTACTGTTAAGCCATTTGAAAAACAGGACAGTTCTATGTTGGCGGTATTTAGCAGCGCGGACTGCCTCGCGGTGCGAGCGCCGTTCGCGGAGCCCGCAAAAAAGGGCGACCGCATCGATATTATTCGTCTGGACCCGAGAGGATAACCCTTTACCATTATAAAAATGGGAATATTGCCTTTTTAGAAACCGCCCCTTCCTAGTTTTTTGAAAATGACGCTTTTTCTATGTTGACCTGAGGTGGGAACTAAAGTAGAACATCGATGCATGTTTTTATTTTGTTCTAAATGTAGTAGGTCCGCATGGCGTGTTGCACCAATTCGCTCAACATCTGGGTAGCACATCTGAGCCTGATGCAAACATCCTATTTCAACAATCTGAAGACACGTGTCTTCACTGTGATACAGTTTTTTGTCGCCCTCCTCCACTATTTAATGCAACGACTGCTCAAATATCTTCAACTTCCCTCATCCGACCATCGGAGATAATAAATGCTGACCAAAAAACAACATCTGTTGCTGATGTTTATCGATCAGCGCCTGCGCGCTACAGGCGTCTCCCCGTCTTTTGACGAGATGAAAGACGCATTGAAGTTAAAATCTAAATCAGGCATTCACCGATTGATCACGGGCCTGGAAGAGCGGGGCTTTATAAGGCGCCTGCCGCACAGAGCACGTGCGCTTGAAGTACTAAAATTGCCCGAGAATACTGCCGCCGTTGGCAAGAAGTCCTTTACGGCAGCGATTATGCCTCAAGATGTTCCTTCCTCTTCTTCGATTCAGCCCGCCAACGATCCCATTGAATTGCCTCTCTACGGCAGAATTGCTGCCGGTACTCCCATTGAAGCTCTTAGGGACCCAGGTCAGACTGTGAATATCCCTCCTTTTATGATCGGACGTGGGGAGCATTACGCATTGGAGATCGATGGCGACTCCATGATTGAAGCCGGTATCC
>CAXFCV010000306.1:0-5983 GCA_964000975.1 uncultured Rhodospirillaceae bacterium
GATCGGAATGGCAGGAAACCAATCTTAAAGATGGAGATAAAGTAGAAATTGTAAAAGCGATAGGTGGTGGCTAATTGACTCAGGACAGCTTAGTCGTTGCGGGAAAAAACTACTCATCAAGACTTCTAGTAGGTACAGGTAAATATAAAGATGAAGCTGAAGCAATCGCCTCTATTGAAGCTTCGGGAGCAGAAATTGTTACCGTTGCTGTCAGAAGAATAGACCTTCAAAACGATAAAGATTCTTCTATTCTTGATTACATATCTCCGGACATATACACAATTCTTCCTAATACTGCTGGTGCATATTCAACAAAAGATGCAGTGCGGATGGCCAAACTAGGTAGAGAGATTTTGGGTGGTAAAAACTTACTAAAATTAGAAGTACTTGAAGATCCAAAAACATTACTACCAAACATGGATTCGACCTTAGAGGCAGCAGAAATTTTAGTAAGAGACGATTTTGAGGCCTATCGCCAAAAACTTCTCGATTTTGTATTCCGCTCAGGAACTGTGATGAAACCTGTTTTTGACCAGGCGAAACGAAACCCGCGTCGGGTCGTTTACGCGGAAGGCGAATCTCGTCGTGTATTGAGAGCGGTTCAGAACGCACTGGATGAGGGTATTGTGCGTCCAATTTTGATCGGCCGACGGCGTGTTATATCACTGCGCATAGAGCAACTAGGACTGCGTCTCAAGATCGACGAGGATTTTGACCTCGTCGATCCGGAAGGTGACGACCGTTATAGAGTATATTGGGAACTCTATCATTCCCTAACGAGCCGTGATGGTATCTCTCGGAATGAAGCCCGTTTCCTGGTCAGAACCAATAACACGGTTATCGCGGCGTTGATGCTCAGGCAGGGGGAGGCAGAGGCTATGATTTGCGGTGCTACTGGACGCTACCGAGAACACATCCCTCACGTGTTTAAAATCGTTGGCGTGAGGGAGGGGGTTGAGCGGGCTGCTGCTGTCAGCATGCTAATCATGCCAAAGGGGACGATTTTTATCTGCGATACACATGTCAATCCGGGGCCATCTGCTGAACAAATTGCCGGCTTTACTTTATTAGCGGCGAACACCGTTCGCCGTTTCGGTATAGAACCCAAAGTGGCTGCTTTATCACACTCAAATTTCGGTTCCTCGCAAAACGCGAACGCTAAGAAGATGCGTGACGCTGTGGACAAAATCAGGGCCCTGGATGGCAGCTTGGAGATTGACGGTGAAATGCATTCGGACGCCGCGCTATCGCAAGACATGAGGGACGTGTTGGTTTCAGACTCAAAATTATCCGGGCGGGCTAACCTGTTGATCATGCCTTCCCTTGATGCTGCCAATATCACCTTTAATGCGCTGCGAATGTTGGCGGATGGTGTGGCGGTAGGACCCATGCTTGTCGGGATGGCGCAGCCTGCTCATGTTGTTCAGGAAACCGTGACCGTTCGAGGGCTTGTAAATATGACAGCCCTAGCGGTAGTCGAAGCGCAAGCCAACGTGAACTCAAAAGATTAGCGAGACTTGGCAGCATGCGAGAACGCCAGAAGCCGGTCGTTGCCGAACCCGCGGAATCAGTGTCCGGCCTGAGCCCGGAGTTTTTAGAGTCATTTAAAGCGGCCATGGATTTGTGCCAGACTGATGAGGTGCAAAGACAAGCTGAGACATTGCATCCGGCGGACCTTGCCGACCTTCTAGAAGCTCTACCATCGGAAAAGCGAGAAGACCTGGTTGATCTTCTGCGCCAGGATCTTAATCCGGCAATGATCGCGGAGCTAGATGCAGCTGTCCTTGAACGCGTTGTTAATCAATTAAGCGCTCAGGAAATGGCCGATGCAGTTGCTGAGATGGAAACGGATGATGCCGTAGATGTCGTTGAAGAACTGGGTGAAAAAGAACAACGCGACGTTCTTGACGCCTTGCCGATCGGCGAACGAACCCTAATTGAAGAGGGACTTTCCTACCCAGAGGACAGTGCCGGGCGTCTTATGCAGCGTAATGTTATGGCGCTGCCCGCGCATTGGAACGTGGGTCAGGCAATCGATTTTATGCGGGGAGAAAAGGACCTTCCCCGAGATTTCTTTGATGTATTTTTGGTGAAGCCAACGCATAAACCGATTGGCAGTATTCCGTTAAGCCGGGTGATCCGGACAGAACGGCATGTTGCCTTGAGGGACCTTATGCTTGAGGACATGAAAATCATTCCTGGTACGTTGGATCAGGAGGAGGTGGCTTTTGTATTTCGTCAGAGGGATTTGGTGTCGGCTCCTGTTGTCGACGCTGGTGGCCGGCTGATTGGGGTTATCACGGTCGATGACATTGTCGACGTGATCCACGAGGAGCATGAAGAGGATATCATGCGCCTTGGTGGCGTGGGTGAGGAAGATGACCTTTACAGTGCCGTGATCGCTACCACTCGTTCTCGCTTCTTCTGGCTACTCATTCATTTGCTTGCTGCAATCGTAGCATCTTATGTGATCAGTTTCTTTGCTGGAACCATAGAAGAGATGGTCGCACTTGCCGTTCTTATGCCAATTGTCGCAACCATGGGTGGAACCGCGAGTGTCCAAGCGTTAACCGTTGCAGTACGCGGTATTGCCATGAAAGAACTGACGGTGTCGAACGCCCTTCGAGCCGTTTGCAAAGAAATCATTGTAGGCATGCTAAATGGCCTTGTCTTTGCCTTACTGATTGGAGTTGTCGCATGGGCCTGGTTTGGTAGCCCGGCGCTAGGGGGGGTTATTGGAATGGCTATTGTGATCAATTTGACAGTGGCGGGGTTCTCTGGAAGCGCCGTGCCTGTTCTGCTGCAACGTCTGGGGTGCGATCCCGCCGTCGCTTCCAGTGCCTTTCTTACCTCTATTACGGATGTTGTCGGATTTTACGTTTTCTTGGGACTCGCCGCCTTTTTGCTGCTTTGAATAGTTATCGGCCAGACATTTAAAACAGTGTTATCTTTGCACTTGTTTTTCGGTTACAAACGCTTGAACGCAATCCCTTGGATAATTAGTCAGCACTATCAGAATGGTAAAGGTTGAAAACAAAGATGCGGAGCACTTCCTGGCTCTACTGGAACAGCGAGTGGCGGAGTTGCAGGAAATCTCGCATTACCCTAAAAATAATCCTGACGAGATAAATTTCGATGATTATTCCAAATTCCGGGAGATGATGGCCGAGTGTCTCTCTTTTATGGTCATTATTGAACGCCGGATCGGCCTGCAAGGTGAAGGCCAGAAGCAGCGTCTTCTCGAGCAATTTGAGACGTTAACGACCGCTGTTTGGTCAATCCTGCTGGATGGTGCCCTTGGTTACTTGACAGTCATTTGTGAGCGCGATCATTTGCCACTTGGTTCCGAGCATGTCTTTGTCCAAGAACTGAAAACACTCCATGATGCTGAGAAAATACTCGGGGAGGGAAGGTACGAAAAACACCTTGTCTCTGCCGCAATGGAGCAGAGGGCAAAGGCAGAGGAAATCTTAAATATGGTTATCGATCGGGCACCCGAAATGTTAAACCTGGATTAGATCGGCACTAAACAAACGACAGCGCGGCAGTGAAATTGGGTTGGCGAGCACATGTTTCTCCTTCTTGATCTACGGTTACTCTATCATTTTGTTGAGCATCTAGCTTTATCAGGTGAAGCTGGTGTTTATCATATTGACCCGGAGGTTTAGAATGTCATCACCGATATTTGGAATGAGGACCGCATGAATGAAGGATGATCCAGTCGTTATCGTTGGCGCGGCGCGCACGCCAATAGCCGGGTTTGGCGGGGGGTTCGCGGATATGACTGCACCTGAATTGGGGTCGGTCGCGATTTCAGGCGCGCTCGTTAAGGCCGGTCTTGCAGCCGCAGATGTTGAAGATGTAACAATGGGCTTGGTGTTGGCGGCGGGGCAGGGGCAGGCCCCGGCTCGCCAGGCTTCGTTGGGCGCCGGGCTTCCTCAAGAAACAGGCGCAACGACCGTGAACAAGATGTGTGGGTCTGGAATGAAAGCCACCATGCTTGCCCATGACAATCTTTTGGCAGGCAGCCATAGCGTCATGGTGGCTGGCGGAATGGAAAGCATGACGAATGCGCCTTATCTTTTGCAAAAGGCTCGGGCCGGAATGCGAATGGGGCATAGTCAGGCTAAGGATCACATGTTTCTCGATGGGCTCGAGGATGCCTATGACAAGGGGAGGTTAATGGGGGAGTTTGCGGAAAATACGGCGGAGACCTTCCAGTTCACGCGAGAAGCGCAAGATGCATTCGCCATAACCTCCTTGGACCGAGCCTTGAAAGCTACTGAAGATGGAACATTCGCCCGTGAAATAACCGCGGTCACCGTAAAAAACCGAAGGGGCGAAAACAAAGTCGAACGTGATGAACAGCCAATGAATGCCCGGCCGGATAAAATACCCGAATTGAAGCCAGCCTTCCGAGATGGCGGCACTGTTACTGCGGCAAATTCCAGTTCTATCTCTGATGGCGCGGCCGCCCTCGTTCTTATGCGCCGTTCGGAGGCAGAAATGAGAGGTCTGTCGCCTTTGGCCGCCATTCGCGCGCACGCGACATATGCAGCTCAGCCTGAATGGTTTACGACGGCCCCGATTGGTGCGGTAAATAAGGTTCTTGAGCATGCACGATGGACGAAAGCTGGGGTTGACCTGTTTGAAATCAATGAAGCATTTGCTGTGGTGACCATGGTGGCCATCAGGGAACTTGGGCTCTCTCACGACGAGGTGAACATTCATGGAGGTGCCTGTGCCCTGGGCCACCCCATTGGTGCATCGGGGGCGAGGATCGTCGTCTCATTATTAAATGCATTGGCAAAGCACGATCTCAAAAAGGGCATAGCGACTTTATGTATTGGCGGTGGGGAGGCAACTGCAATGGCGATTGAGCGAATACACTAGGGGGCAGGACAATTCGGATGACAGACAAAACCGTATTGATGGAGAAGGACGCACGGGGAGTCGCCACCGTCACACTTAACCGCCCAGAAGTTTTCAATGGATATAACGAGGTATTGCTGACCTCTTTGCGGGACATTTTTGGTGAATTGGACTCGGACCCTTCCATTCGCGCAGTTCTCCTGAAAGGAGCTGGTAAACATTTCTCCGCCGGTGCTGATGTAAACTGGTTCAAGGAACTTGCCACCGCTGAACCAAGTGTAAGGCTTGCTGCATCAAGATTGAGCACTGCTGCCATGAGAGCGCTAGATGAATGTAGCAAGCCTACCATTGCGTTAGTGCAAAACGCTTGCTTTGGGGGTGGCGCGGGATACGCAGCAGCCTGCGACATCGTTATCGCTTCTGAGGATGCCCGATTTGCCATTACCGAAGTTCGTCTGGGAATAACGCCAGCCCCAATATTAAATCAGGTGATCAAGGCATTGGGCGGACGCCAAGCGCGCCGCTACGCCGTTACTGCGGAGACGTTCGATGTTAATCGAGCCCAGGACATTGGGTTCGTGCATGAGATCTGTCCCGTTGGCAGGTTGGATGACGCCGCTGAACCGACCGTTGATGCCATTTTGAGAAATGGTCCTATTGCAGTTTCGAAGACCAAAGAGATGATCGGGATATATTCCGGCACCAACCTCTCGGATGAAACTGCCGACGAACTGGCTGGGATAAGTGCTGCTGGAAGGGACACCGAGGAGGGCACAGAGGGTTTTTCGGCATTTTTGGAAAAAAGAACGCCTGCCTGGTATCCCGGAGACAAGTGAATGGCACTTCATCTTCTTCGAATGGCGGTCAAGATTGAGAGCATCGCCCATCTTAAACAAGTCCAGGCAGAGCGGTTACGCGAAGAGCAGAGAAATGGTGGAAAGTTTCTTTACACCTTTACGCGCAACATACCCAAGCGCGTGGACGAACTCCTTGATGGCGGTTCGCTCTTTTGGGTGATCAAACGGTATATCAGAGTGCGTCAACCAATCTTGGGGCTTGAACGACTTCAAAATGATGAGGGTCGTGAGTTCTGTGCCATTCGGTTAGACCC
>CAXFCV010000307.1:0-8886 GCA_964000975.1 uncultured Rhodospirillaceae bacterium
CACCGAGTTGCCGCTGGCAGAGTGGCAGGGGGCACTCGATGTAAACCTCACCGGCATTTTTTTGCTACTTAAAAACGCGATCCCTGCCATGGCCACCACCGGCGGCGGGTCCATCACGCTGATGGCGTCGCAATTGGCTTTTGCGCCAAAGCCAGGCCGGGCGTGGTATGTTGCCCAGAAAGGCGCACTCATCAGCCTGGTGAAGGCCCTCGCAGTCGATCACGCCAAAGATAATATTCGGGCTAATACGATATCTCCGGGACCGACCGCCGATGATCGTTTCTTTAGCCAATGGCCGAGTGAGGAACAGGCGCACGCCAATGCGTCCACCCTCTTTGGGCGCCTTGGCGATCCATCCGAGATGGCCGCGGGCGCGGTGTTTTTGGCAAGCGACGAAGCATCCTTTGTCACCGGCACAGATCTCTTGATCGATGGCGGGTATACGGCGGTCTGATTGGTACGGCGACCCAGATCGAAGAAGTGGCTTAACGCCGCGTTTGGCGCGTTGACTTGGCAGGGTCCTTTTTCTATGGTCGCCGCCGCGGGCGGCTGCTCTTATATAAGAGATTGTTAATCGCGTTTTGAAGGCCATGAAGTAGAGCGTTCAGGGGCGGATTTGATAGAGGAGAGATTTATGACCGATACACCATGGAAAACAGACGGCTGGCATACCAGTCCTTGGAACTTTGATCCGGAAGTAACCAAAGACTGGAAGTTCCCAGAAAATATCCGCATTCATGACGTAACCCTTCGGGACGGTGAGCAGCAAGCCGGCCTCGCCTACAACTATGATGACAAAATCCGCATCGCTGAAGGGCTTGCGGAAGTAGGTGTGCACCGGATCGAAGCCGGTATGCCGGTCGTCTCTCCAGATGACGCAAAAGTTGTTACCGAACTCGCCAAGCGGGACTTCGGCCCCAAGGTGTATTCATTCGCCCGCTGCATGGTGGATGATGTAAAACGTGCCGTCGATGCTGGTGTGAATGGTGTCATCATGGAAGTGCCGGCATCGCCGCACCTGATAGAGAAAGGGTACCGCTGGGAGCTGGATCGGGCCATCGATCTCTCCATTGAGTCGACAAAATTCGCCCACGACCAGGGCCTGGAAGTCGTTTTCTTCCCCATCGACTTTACACGCTCCGATCTGCACTGGGTTTGCGACCTGATCGAACGGGTTGGCAATGAAGGCCATATGGACGGCCTCGCCCTGGTGGACACGATGGGCGCGACATCAATTCACGCCATGCAGTTCTTTGTTCGAACAATGAAAAATCGTTTCCCTGACATTCCTCTAGAAGCTCATTTCCACATGGACTTTGGTATGGGTGTTGCTAACACGATTATGGCGCTCTCTGAGGGTGTAGAGGTGATCCAGTCAACTGTCCTGGGTGTCGGTGAACGCGCTGGCAACGTGCCCATGGAAGAAACGGTGATGGCGTTGTTAACACTTTACAACATCGACATTGGGATAAAGACAGAAAAACTAAAGTGGCTCGCGGACATGGTGGCAGAAATCTCCAAGATCCAAATTCCGAGCAACCGGCCGATCGTAGGGGATAAACTGTTCAAAGTTGAGAGCGGAATCATCGCCACATGGCTTTTGAACTGCGGATACGAAGATCAAACGGAAGTCGTGCCGTTCCGCCCGAGCTTGGTCGGCCAAGCGGAACCTGAAGCCGTCATGGGCAAAGGATCGGGCATTGATAACTGCAAGCACTGGCTGGGAAAATTCCAGATAGAGGCCTCCGAGGAACAAGCCATGGAAGTACTTATGGCCGTTAAAATGTGGGGTCTAGAGCACAAACGCCTGATGACCGAGGAAGAGTTTTCAACCCTCGCGAAGGACGTGCTGTCCAACTAACGCAGATACGTTATATGAAGCCCCGGCCTTGGAAACCCAAGCCGGGGTTTTTTTATGTCTCTGGGAGTCGCTCCTGTGGTTTCTCTAGCCGAGCCGGAAAATCTATCCTAAGATTCAATCGAATCACACGCGTGACCCGAAAAAACGTCGCCGAATGCCTGGGGAGGCCCATATGTCCAAGAAGCTTAGCGATGCGGCCGCAAAGCTACGTGAAGATGCCATTGAATATCACCGGTTTCCGACCGCCGGGAAAATCTCCGTCAACACCACCGTGCCTCTTGCCAACCAACGGGATCTGTCCTTGGCCTATTCGCCGGGGGTCGCATACATTTCGCGCTTGATTGAAGAACAACCCGACTCAGCCGCCAATGTGACAGCGCGTGGGAACCTTGTGGCCGTAATCTCGAACGGCACTGCGGTGCTCGGCCTCGGCAACATAGGCGCGCTCGCCTCCAAACCAGTCATGGAGGGAAAGGGCGGACTGTTTAAAAAATTCGCTGGCATTGACGTATTCGATATAGAGATTAACGAGACTGATCCCGATAAGCTGGTGGACATCATCGTCGCACTCGAACCCACCTTCGGTGGCATCAACTTGGAGGATATTAAGGCACCTGAATGTTTTGAGGTCGAAGAAAAGGTCAAAGCACGCGTCGATATTCCGGTTATGCATGACGATCAGCACGGCACTGCCATCATTGCCGGTGCCGCCGTCATGAACGCGATGGAGATCACCGGGCGCAAGATTGAAGACGTTACATTGGTGTGCAACGGAGCCGGAGCAGCGGCCCTCGCCTGCCTCGATCTGCTAATCACCCTCGGTCTGAAAAAAGAAAATATTCTGATGGTCGATTCCAAAGGTGTTGTGCATTCGGAACGCGAGGGTCTCGGCAATCAGTACAAGGCCCGCTACGCCATGAAGACGGAAGCGCGCTCTCTCTCGGACGCCATGGTTGGCCGTGACATATTTTTAGGGGTTTCGGTCGCCGACACAGTGAACCAGGACATGATCAAACTCATGGCGCCTGACCCAATCATTATGGCACTCGCAAATCCAGATCCGGAGATTAGGCCGGAACTCGTTAAGGAGGTGAGCCCGAATTCCATCATCGCAACCGGGCGTAGCGACTATCCCAACCAAGTTAACAATGTACTCTGTTTCCCCTTCATGTTCCGAGGTGCCCTCGACGTCGGCGCGACGACAATTAATGACGAAATGAAAGCGGCATGCACCCTCGCTCTGGCGGCGCTTGCCAAAGCGGAAGCAGACGAGACCGTGGTGCAGGCCTACGGCACAGAGATGAAGTTTGGGCCAGAGTATGTAATCCCGAAACCCTTTGATCCTCGGTTGCTTGCCCAACTCGCGCCGGCTGTGGCCAAAGCAGCCATGGATTCTGGCGTTGCCACACGTCCCATCTCGGACTTTGATGCCTATCGCCAGAGCTTGTCCGAGTTTACCTTTCAATCTGGACACGCCATGCGTCCTTTGTTTGACCGGGCACGTCTCAACCCCAAACGTATTGTTTATGCGGAGGGAGAGTCGTCGCGAGTGCTTCGCGCGGTCCAGAACGCAGTAGATGAGGGCATAGTCAAACCTATTCTAATCGGGCGCCGAAATGTGGTCGCCCTGCGCCTTGAACAACTGGGTCTACGCCTACGGATGGCTGACGATTTTGAGCTCTGCGATCCGCAGCAAGATGACCGCTACCGAGATTACTGGGAATACTATCACACCATTATGCGACGAGAGGGCGTCTCAGTGAACGAAGCCCGACGACTCGTGCGTACCAACACCACTGTGATTGCGGCCCTTATGGTACAGCGTGGTGAAGCCGACGGCATGCTATGCGGTGCACAAAGTCGTTACACGGATCATCTGGAACATGTGTTTAACATTATTGGGCTGCGGGAAAATGTGGAACGTTCCGCTGCCATGAGCATGCTGATAATGGAAAAAGGCACGTTCTTTATCTGCGATCCCTATGTTAATCCAGGGCCCAGCGCAGAACAAATAGCCCAGATTACGGTTCTGGCGGCAGAGACCGTTCGCCAGTTTGGCATTGAACCCAAGGCGGCCATGTTATCACACTCAAATTTCGGCTCTTCTTCGAGCCCGCGCGCTTTGAAAATGCGCGAGGCCGCTGAAATGGTCCGCCAGATCGACCCGAGTTTCGAAGTAGAGGGAGAAATGCATGCGGACGTAGCGCTCCGGGAGGAACTCCGCACGCCGCTGGTGGGAAACAGCAGTCTCACGGGAAGCGCAAACCTGCTGATTATGCCGTCCTTAGACGCCGCCAATATCTCCTATAATTTGCTGCGAGTACTATCCGGTGGCGTGTCAGTGGGACCTATGCTGCTGGGTCTCAAGAAAACTGCACATATTCTTCAAGACTCGGTAACCACCAGGGGTATTCTCAATATGACGGCCATTGCCGTCGTAGATGCCCAATCGGATGATAATCCGGAATTACCCTTTGGGGGATGACCGACACGCCCCCATTATCTATCACCATCACGGACCAAGATGCGCTGGAATTCGAAGCGACGCAGAAAGCACCGAGTTATCCCTGTTTCCAGGGAAGACCTCGGTGCTTCCATCCGCCAGTGTTACCTCTCTGACCGCAAGAGTCCTTTTCGCCTTCAAATCCCTCAAGGATATTATAGGCTCGGGCATAGCCTGCCTCCGTTGCAGCAATGGCGGCGTCGATAGAGCGCACACCCGACCGGCACATCATCAGAAGCTTGGTCTGCTTATCCGGACAGGCTGCTACGATCTCTTCGACAAAGGCGGGATTTATCTCCATGGTCGGAAAATTTTTCCATGAAATTCCCAACTGTTCCCTGTGAAGACTGGATAGGTCAGTTTGTCCTACATAAGACCATTCTGCATCTGTCCGGCAATCGATTAGTACAGCGGATTTATCTGTTTTTAGGATATCCCATGCTTCCTCGGGTGTTACATCGCCGGCATAATCGCTGGCGTCATCCCTGGACATGGCCACCTCTCGCTGAGTATCGGATCTGGTCTTAATATCCCTAAGGTGCCATAAAACTGAATCAGAGACAATATCATCGGCGATGCAGGCGGAGGCGGCTGGCCGGCTGAATTCAAAGATACTTTGCTAGACAAGGAGAGAGGTGTATGAAGCCGGTCACTTATGATGTCTAAGATATCCTCACGTGAGAGCCCGTTGACGCAGTCGGCACCTTTGCCGGCCGTGAGCGTCGTTATACCAGCCTTAAATGAAGCCGGTAATATCTCACCGCTGGTAAAAGAGATAACCGAAGCACTTTCAACTCTGGCGGACTTCGAGATCATTTACGTCGATGACGGCAGCACGGACGAGACGCCATATGTGCTAGCAGAACTTACAAAGACCGTCTCTGAATTGCGCTTTCTCCGTCATCAAAAACGGGCAGGACAATCCGCGGCCATATGGACAGGCGTTGGCGCCGCCTCATTTCCCCTAATTGCAACATTGGATGGGGACGGTCAGAACGTGCCTGCCAACATCCCAGACCTACTTCATCTCTATTTGCGTGACTCAGCACCGGACGGAAAGCTGTTGGTCGCGGGTTGGCGCACAGGGCGGAAAGACAGCTGGAGCAAAAGAATTGCATCGAAAATCGCAAATGGCGTGCGGTCTGCGATGCTAGGAGATAATACACCGGATACAGGATGTGGATTAAAAGTCTTCCGACGGGCGGATTATCTCTCTTTTCCGGCCTTTAACCACATGCATAGGTTTTTGCCCGCACTTATGATTAGGACCGGCGGGCGTGTCATATCGGCCAGTGTGGCGCATCGTCCCCGCCAGCAGGGCGTTTCAAACTACGGTGTGTTCGACCGTTTGTGGGTCGGCATCAGTGATCTTTTTGGTGTTGCATGGCTCACGCGGCGGACATTGAACATGGAGACCGAGACAATAACGTCGGGGGTCCAGGAGCCCGTTGAGTAAATGTCTCCACTGATTAAAACCACCCTGAGGGGCATTGGCCTCATTATTCTGCTATCGGCATTCGGTTTTGCCGTCCAGAGCGGCGGTCTCGGCGGTGTTTTTAATCAGGACTGGGTTGATGAGAATGTCAGAGGCGCTGGCGTAAAGGGCAATTTCATCTTTCTATTGGGCGCCGGTTTATTCATTGCGGTAGGCCTGCCCCGTCAGATTGTATCTTTCCTGGGCGGTTATGCTTTTGGTTTGCTGCTCGGTGCCAGTTTGGCCCTAATGGCAACCGGTTTAGGTTGTATTTTAGCCTTCACATTCGCACGTTTCATGGGCCGGGAATTCGTCTCCACCCGCTTTCCGGCCCGGCTAAAAAAAGCCAACAGCTTTCTACAGCACAACTCGTTTGCAATGGCACTTTTGATTCGTCTCTTACCCTTAGGTAGTAACCTTGTGACCAACCTAGTTGCTGGCGTTTCAAGCGCCAGCGCGACTGGGTTCTTGGCGGGATCTGCACTGGGATATATCCCGCAAACGGTCATCTTCGCGCTCCTGGGCAGCGGCATCAATCTGGATCCCGCCTTTCGAATCACATCGAGCGTTCTGCTATTCGTGCTATCCGCGGCCTTGGGGATATATCTCTACCGACGATACCGGCAAGGCCAGGAGCTCAATGGCGGGCTCGAGTAGTCCCGTTCCAGAGGTTTCCGTCATATTCAGCGGCTTTCGTAAAGAGAGACAAAAAGACCTCCTAACGCGTTCGACCGGCGCAAAAGCCATGCAGCCGCACAGCCTTAAGACCGTTTTTCGGGCGATGTAAAAACGATTCGTGTGATCTGGTGGTTTTTTTAAGTTGAAGGGGTTGACGCAGGAAAAACCAAGGTTAAATTCCTGGCAGTCTCGTGCATTGAGTGCTAATCGTAGAGAGAATTCGGTCAGAAAACATAAACTTTGAAATATGACGTTAACGGAGGTCCTAGGGACAGTGCTGGATGCACGGCAATTATAACGAAATTTTGTTTGGAGGATACAATGGGATTTAAGCCATTGCATGATCGCGTGCTGCTACGCCGCGTTGGAGAGGAAGAAAAGTCTGCCGGGGGCATCATTATCCCGGATACGGCTCAAGAAAAGCCGTCAGAAGGAGTCGTGGTTGCCGTTGGTTCGGGTGTGCGTGCTGATGACGGAAGCGTTCGGAAACTGGACGTCAATGCTGGCGACCGGGTACTTTTTGGAAAATTTGGCGGAACCGATGTCAAGGTAGATGGGGAAGATCTCTTAATCCTCCGCGAAACCGATATCCTTGGTATTGTCGAAGGCAAAAAGAAAACCAAAAAATCCGCTTAACCGTAGGGGTTTGCGGGAAGTTTTTTTAATTACTGTTGCTAGGAGAAAAAGACGATGGCAGCGAAGGAAGTAAAGTTTGGAGCGGATGCGCGCACCCGGATGTTAGCGGGAGTTGACGTATTGGCTGATGCGGTGAAGGTAACGCTGGGTCCGAAGGGACGGAACGTTGTTTTGGATAAGTCTTTTGGGGCGCCACGCATTACGAAAGACGGTGTTACGGTCGCGAAAGAGATAGAGCTTTCGGACAAGCTTGAGAACATGGGCGCACAAATGTTGCGTGAGGTCGCGAGCAAGACCAATGACGAAGCGGGCGACGGCACAACGACAGCGACGGTTCTAGCGCAGTCGATTGTTCGGGAAGGTTCGAAGGCGGTTGCCGCTGGAATGAACCCGATGGATCTGAAGCGGGGCATTGACCTTGCGGTTGAGGCTGTTGTTGCGAACCTATCGAAGCAGTCGAAGCGGGTGAATACGTCGGAAGAGATAGCCCAAGTTGGCACGATTTCGGCGAATGGTGATGCAGATGTTGGCGCCATGATTTCTGACGCGATGTCGAAGGTTGGCAATGAGGGTGTGATCACGGTTGAGGAGGCGAAGAGCCTTCACAGTGATCTGGATGTTGTTGAAGGTATGCAGTTTGATCGCGGTTACACGTCGCCGTACTTCGTGACCAATGCAGAAAAGATGACCTGTGATCTTGAGACGCCCTATATTCTGATCCATGAGAAAAAGCTGTCGAGCTTGCAGCCCATGCTGCCGGTTCTGGAAGCTGTTGTTCAGTCTGGCCGTCCGCTTCTCATCATTGCTGAAGATATTGAAGGGGAGGCCCTTGCGACGTTGGTTGTGAACAAGCTCCGTGGTGGCCTGAAGGTCTCGGCGGTGAAGGCTCCTGGTTTTGGTGACCGTCGGAAGGCGATGCTGGAAGACATTGCGATCCTGACCTCTGGCCAAGTTATCAGCGAGGATCTTGGCATCAAGCTTGAGAATGTGTCTCTTGATATGATGGGTTCTGCAAAGCGGGTCACCATCACCAAGGAAGAGACTACGATCGTTGAAGGCACGGGCAAGAAGAAAGAGATTGAAGGCCGGTGCAATCAGATCCGGGCGCAGATTGATGAGACCAGCTCTGACTATGATCGTGAGAAGCTTCAAGAGCGTCTTGCCAAGTTAGCCGGCGGTGTTGCTGTGCTGAACATTGGTGGGGCCACAGAAGTTGAGGTGAAAGAGAAGAAAGACCGCGTCGACGACGCTCTCAACGCCACACGGGCGGCTGTCGAAGAAGGCATTGTGCCTGGGGGCGGTGTTGCGCTTCTCTATGCTGCCAAGGCTCTTGGTAAGATTGAGGGTGATAACAACGATCAGAGCGTCGGTGTGAGCATCGTGCGCCGGGCGCTTGAGGCGCCAGTGCGTCAGATCGCCGAAAATGCCGGTGTTGATGGTGCCGTTGTTGCAGGCAAGCTGTTGGAAGGCAAAGGCGGCTCGTTTGGCTTTGATGCGCAGTCCGAGAAATATACGGATCTGGTCAAAGCTGGCATTGTGGATCCGACCAAAGTGGTTCGCACGGCCCTGCAGGATGCAGCCAGCATTGCCAGTCTTCTTATCACCACCGAAGCCATGGTGGCCGAGAAGCCTGAAGATAAACCAGCGGCTCCGGCAATGCCACCTGACATGGGCGGTATGGGCGGTATGGGCGGCATGATGTAGCAGCCCTTTACTAAAATCTGAGGAGGGCCG
>CAXFCV010000308.1:0-8220 GCA_964000975.1 uncultured Rhodospirillaceae bacterium
CATCAATGAGTCCGATATGGCCTTAATCCCCGATCCAGCCACGGCTGTCATGGACCCCTTTACAGCGCAACCCACTATGATCATGTATTGCGATGTTCATGACCCCATTACGGGTGAACAATACTCCCGCGATCCGCGCTCCACAGCAAAGCGGGCGGAAGCGTATCTAAAAAGCACGGGTGTGGGAGACACAGCATACTTTGGTCCGGAGCCGGAATTTTTTGTGTTTGATGACGTGAAATCCGAGGTCTCCATGAACCACACCTTTTACAAAATTGACCATGAGGAAGGTCCGTATAATTCAGGACAAGAGTTTGCGGACGGTAACATCGGCCATCGCCCAGGTGTAAAGGGCGGCTACTTCCCGGTCCCACCAGTAGACTCGGCACACGACCTCCGATCCGAAATGGTCACCACACTTCAGGAGATGGGAGTGAGGATGGAAAAGCACCACCACGAGGTGGCCCCATCACAGCACGAATTGGGCATTAAATTCGATACGCTGGTCCGTAGCGCAGACAATGTCCAGGCATACAAGTACGCTGTCGCCATGGTCGCCCATATTTATGGTAAAACAGCTACGTTTATGCCGAAACCTGTCATCGGCGACAACGGAACGGGCATGCACACGCACCAATCGATTTGGAGTGATGGCAAACCGGCGTTTGCTGGTTCTGGATATGCAGACCTGTCAGAGACCGCGCTCTATTATATTGGAGGCGTTATCAAACATGCCAAAGCGATTAATGCCTTTTCCAATCCATCAACCAACAGCTACAAACGCTTGATACCGGGCTTTGAGGCGCCAGTGTTGCTTGCTTACTCGGCCCGCAACCGGTCTGCGTCTTGCCGGATACCGTTTTCCGCTAGCCCTAATGGTAAGCGGGTTGAGATCCGCTTCCCCGACGCCACTGCCAATGCATATCTGGCTTTCTCTGCTATGTTGATGGCTGGTCTCGACGGCATTCAAAACAAACTCGACCCCGGTGATGCAATGGATAAGGACCTCTACGACCTTCCGCCTGAAGAAATTGCGGATGTCCCAACGGTCTGTGGCTCTCTCCGTGAAGCACTCGACGCGCTCAGCAGCGACCGTGCTTTTTTGAAGGCTGGCGACGTATTTAGTGATGATTTGATTGATGGGTACATCGATCTCAAAATGGAAGAAGTGCACAACCTGGAACATACGACTCACCCAGTTGAATTCCAAATGTATTATTCCGCGTAACCGTTACTTTGGATAATCAATTAAAGCCGCTCCCTTAGGGAGCGGCTTTTTTTAATCACGAAAACACTATGACTTTAATATAATCGATGCAAAAAAGTGGACATACACTGGAGCATTGGGGTTAGGCGTAACGGTAGTTTACAAGACCCATTAACTAACTATTTGTCTCTCTCGTCACGTACCCGTTTTGCTTTGAATTCTGTTTTAGGGAGCGTACCGGGAGCCAAAACCTCGACGTCAGCGCGGATTTCACAGGACGTTCGTACTGCATCTTGAACAGCTGCGCCGACGTCCATCTCATGCTCCACACGAACCGACATTATATCCAGTCCCTCCGCATTAGTGCTCAGCACGACCTCATATTCATCACCAATACCCGAAACCGAGCGGACAGCCTCCTCAATTTGAACAGGATACATTTTGATGCCGCGTAAATTTATCAGATCATCGGCTCGGCCGGAGAAAGAGCCTACCGCCCGAACATGCGTCCTTCCGCAATCACATCTTTCCTTATTGAACGTGGTATAATCTCCAACCAGAAATCTGAGTTGCGGAGAACTCTCAGAATTTAGGTTCGTGCAAACCGTTAGTCCCCGTTCACCCTCTTCCACAATTTCGTTGGTCTCAGGGTCGACCAATTCCCAAATCTGAATATCCTCCATCAAATGCGTAGAAATGTTGCCATCTGCAGCCTCGGACGCGGGACAAGAGTAGCCACCGCAGTGAGGAGAGGCCTCAGTGCAACCGTAAAATTCTGCCATAGTTGCACCCCAAAGGCCCTGCAGACGATCGCGTGTGTTCTTTACGCCGGTTCCTGGCTCGCCGCCCACAAGCATAAGACGCACACTGCTCTCTGCGGGATCTAGGCCAATCTCTTCCATTACCCGCCCTAAATGAAGTGCGTAAGATGTCGTGCCACAGATAACCGTGGGCTTGAACCGATCGACGATACGGGCCCGCATCTCACCCGTCATACCCCCGCCAGGAATTGTTGCAACGTTCATTTTTGATAGTCCAAATTGTACCCCCCAGGCGAAAACATGGGGACCGTAACCGGAACAAATGAGAACGCTATCGTCGGGGCGGATGGAGAAGGAATGCATGGCGCGAGCGTTGGCCCACGCCCAGTAATCTCTGTCGATCTGGGAATACCGGAAAACCCGCGGTACGCCGGTGGAGCCCGACGATGAAAACATCATCCAGCCTCGGTCCCTCCATAACTCCTCCGGCAACGTAGTATATGTTCCAAAGGGTGGATTTTCCGTGGCGTCCTCCATCATCTCAGATTTGTCTACCACTGGCCATTTCGCGAGGTCATCAACGGTTTGTATATCGGTTGGTGCCAGTCCGAGCTTATCAAAACGGCGACGGTAAAAGTCACTGTTTTCATAGAGAAAAGGCGTTACCGAAGTAAGTTTCGCGTTCTGAATCGCGATCAACTCGTCCCTGCTTGCACAATCGAGTGATGGCGACCAATACTCACTTGAGCCAGGCCCATCCGGGTCTCGTTTAAACTTTTCAAGTGTTTCTAGCCACCTAACCCTTGTGGCTTCAGCCCTGCCAATAGTCATTGTTGTCCCCTATCACCAGCATGATTGACACCTGGTAGGGAAGTTGTAGAAAGCCAGGCCCAGAAAAACAACAATCTCAATGGAAGTTAATTATGGCAAATGATACCAAGCCTCCTTTCCGGGCTGATCACGTGGGCAGTCTATTGCGCCCTAAGTCAATTACAAAGGGCTTTAAACAGCTTAGAGCTGGCGAGATCGACACGGCAGAGTTTGGCGCTATTCAGGATGAAGCTATTCGAGAAGTCATTAAACTTCAGGAAAATGCTGGATTGAAGTCAATTACAGACGGTGAGTTCCGAAGAAATTCTTATTGGTATACATTTGTTGAACGAGTAGGTGGCCTAGAGGTCAAAGAAGCGTTATTTAAATTTCACGATGATCATGGCCATGAGCAATCCTTCACGGCCCCTCACGTGGGTGGGAGAGTAACCCGAGGTCAATCCATCGCTGGAGATGAATTTGATTTTTTAACCGCGAACACCGCCCAAACGCCAAAGATTACCCTTCCCTCCCCGCCGTCCATGCATCTTTGGCGCAAGAACGAGGGAGTAAACCGATCGGTTTATGAGACCGATGAAAAATTTTATAGGGATCTCGCAGCTGTCTACCGGGAGGAAATCACAGCCTTATCAAGAGATGGATGCACTTACGTACAACTCGATGACGTACCCCTCGCAATGTTATGCGACAATAACGTTCGGTCTCAGTTAAACGAGGTCGGCATGGATCCAGATCAACTATTGGACGACTACATACAATTGTTCAACGAATGCCTCAAAGACCGGCCAGACACAATGACTGCTGCAATACATCTCTGTCGGGGTAATTATAAAGGCCATTTTATCTCTGAGGGCGGATACGAGGACGTTGCAGACAAGATGTTCAATGAAATTAACGCGGACGCGTTTTTCCTAGAATATGATTCCGCCCGTGCCGGTGACTTCGAGCCACTCAGACATGTGCCCAATGGAAAAATGATCGTTATCGGCATTGTTTCTAGCAAATCCCCTAAACTCGAGAGCGTGAGTGATCTCTGTAAACGGATAGATGAAGCAGCAAAATTCATTGACCTCGGCTCGCTCGGTCTCAGCCCCCAATGCGGGTTTGCGAGCACGGTGGCAGGCAATCCGGTTACAGTGGATGATCAAAAAGCCAAACTCGCTCGAGTTGTTGAGGTGGCAGAGACCGTCTGGGGTTAGACGTTTCGCGCAATGTTGTACTTCGCCTATGGCTCCAATATGGATCCGCGACAAATTAGGAAACGGTGCCCAACCTCGCGGTTTATCAGTACGGCGATACTAAAAGACCATAGACTGGCGTTTACACTCCACTCAAAACGGCGACGTTGCGGCGTAGCGAATGTTCTTCCAGCTGTCGGTCACCAGGTGCACGGCATCCTGTATAGGATAAATGGGCGCCGGGACTGGGAAACCCTTGATGCGGCGGAGGGGTACAAACCGGGTCGCCGCCGCGGCAACCGTTATCGCAGAGCACTTCTCAGGATTTACACGCTAGGCTATCCAAGCGCTACAATGTCATGGATTTATTTGGGCATCGTGGAGAGCTCCCCACCGCCGCCAAGCGCGGCCTACCTGGGTCAGATGCTGGCAGGTGCCAATCATTGGGGGCTTCCAAAGACCTACCATAAATACATAGCAGGAATGCTTTAAGGGTAAGTGGTCGCTTATTGTTTGCAAGGGCTCAATCGACCGGATAGGTGTCACGATGAGGCTCGTCGCCCTGCCTCATTCTAAAGTGATGGAAATCCTATAAAGTTCCCTTCGATATCAACCAAAGGTATCGAGAAGGAATCCGTGGAGACTAGTCAGAAAAATTAATGTCCCAACGTGACGCCCCATTCCTCCGCACATTCTGTGTTCTCAGTGGCTTGACCGTCATTGGACCTCTTGCCTTTGAGGGATTCCTGCCAGCACTTAACGATGCGGCCGCCGACCTCGGGACCAATAATAGTACGCTGCTCATCACCATTGCGACCATGTCTGGCGGCATCGCGCTAGGGCAGCTGATCTTCGGCCCCCTATCAGACCGATTCGGACGGCGGCCCATCGTCTTGGGCGGCATGGCCCTTTATGTTCTCAGCTCACTCTTCGCCAGCCTGATCAACAGTGCTGATCCGTTGTTTGCGCTTCGCTTCTTTCAAGGGCTCTCCATCGCGTGTGCGATGGTGATTTTCCGCGCAGTTGTCCGGGATTTATTTGCCGTTCGCGACGGCGCTAGAATGTTCTCTTACCTCTACACGACCTTATCTGTCATGCCACTTATTGGTCCGATTGTCAGTGGTTTTCTTGTAGAAATTTATGGTTGGCGGTCGGTGTTCGTCATCATGGCATTGTTAGGCAGCTTTATATTTTTAACACTTCTTTTTTTCTTCAAAGAGAGCCTTCCGCTGAAAAATCGACGCTCCATGAATCCCACGGTCTTGGCCACCAGCTTTGGTGAGATTATCCGAGACAGAACATTCGCATCATTCCTACTCGTGGGCGTCGGCACCTATGGTGGCTTGTTTGCCGTTCTAGGTGGATTGGCCCCGGTTATGATCACATTTATGGGAGAAACCCCGGGCGTTTTCGGGCTTCAGTTTGCACTTATTATGACAGGGCACTTGATCGGTGCAATTGTCACCGGTCATCTTGTCCGCAGATACGGCATAAAAAGAGTGTTGTCAGTCGCGGTATCTATAAGCGCCATCGGTGGCGTTATGTTTTTGGCATTTGCGTTGGTCGGCATTGCGACCCGCCTCTCCATTCTTATTCCGGTGACCATTTTTCTTATCGGCTTTGCCTTGACCGTCGCCCCCATGACCGCCGGCGCCATGTCTAATTTTCAACATATGGCGGGCCGGGCCGCCTCGCTAATGGGATTTATCCAGCAAGGGACGGGCGCTTTGGTTACTCTTCTTCTCAGTGTCTTCGACAACGGAACCCAAATGCCAATGGTTTTGGCCCTGACATTCACGAGCTGCTTCGCATTGGCTAATTACGCCCTATTTGCACATAGGGCCCCGCTTTCAGAAAATTAATTTGATGGGCAATGAAAGAACTACTTACCTTCTGATGGCGGGCCTTCTTGGCGCGATGGCGATGTTAGGCCCCCTATCCATTGATATTGTGCTGCCTGTTCTGCCTACCATGGCGCAAGAGCTTGGCGAACCCATGGGCAGAATTGAATTGTCAATGACCGCCATTTTTGCCGGCGGCGCCGTGGGCCAGATCATATATGGTCCCTTATCGGACCGTTACGGACGAAAACCGGTGATACTGGTCGCTCTTATCCTTTTTACCATTTCGACCATTGCCGTATCCAGAGCCACCACGCTCGAGCCCATTATCTTTTGGCGATTCATTCAGGGCCTAGTAATGGCCTCAGGCCGAATTATTGCCAATGCAGCAGCCCGAGACCAATTTGATCGAGAACGTCTTGGCAAATTAATCTCCCTCATTTTTCTAGTAAGTGTATCGGCTTCCGTAATTAATCCACTTATCGGAGGCTTTATGGTCACAAATTTCGGCTGGCAATCTGTGTTTCTCGTGATGACCGGTTACGGCGTGACCCTCATCCTGGCAGTGACATTCTTTTATACCGAGACAATCGCCAATAAGGACAGGGCAGCACTCCGGCCGATCCCAATGATTCTGAATTTTTCACATCCCATGAGAAACCAGGAATTTAAAACTTGCCTGCTTTCCGGCGGCTTCGCGGTTGCTGGATTTGTCGCATTTTTGAGCGCATCTTCGGGGGTGGCAAAGTCAAGTTTTGGCCTCAACGCTCAAGAATATAGTTACGCTTTTGCCGGCGTTGTAGCGCCATTCCTCATAGTTTCCATTTTCTCTAATCATTACATTGAGAGGATCGGAAGCCATCGATTTATTGTTATGGGCGGGATTTTGGAAGCGATTGGCGGGGTAGGGATGCTTTTCTTCGCTCTCGCCGGGTCTACTCATCCACTGAGCTTTTTTGGTCCTATGGCGCTATTCGTGATAGGTTTCTCCTTCTTGTATCCCTTGTCGACGGCAAAAGCGCTCAATCCATTCAAGGCGATTGCGGGCACAGCATCATCTCTCCTTGGCTTTATGCAAAATATTATGGGTGCGGCGGTCTCCGCGCTGCTCGCCGTTTTTATAGACGGCACGGCGCTACCGATTTCCCTGGCAATAGCCTTTTGCGGGGTAGCGTCCGCTGGTGTCTATATTCTGTATCAGAACAACAAACGACCTGCCGGGTAATTCGATGAATCGGGCTCAATACATTTTTCTGGTGCTACTCATCGGCGGCATGTCAGCACTGAATCCAGTGGCCATAGATAGTTTCCTGCCAGCGATTCCCGATATCGCCAAGGAACTCGCAGTTGACCCTGGCACCATCGGCATCACCATTGGTATCTACACGTTGGGGACCGCTCTCGGACAACTTTTTTACGGTCCCCTCTCGGATCGTTTCGGCCGCAAGCCGCTCCTGGTCACAGGCTTGACCCTCTATATTGTGACTGGACTCGCGGCCTCTTTCGCCCCGACGATCGAGCTCCTGTCCCTCGCCCGCTTCGGCCAGGGCATCGGTGCCGCAAGTGGGCGTATCCTGGCCATGGCGATTGTTCGGGATAAATACGACCGCGAACGGGCAGCCCGCTTGCTCTCATACATGATGGCAATCAGCGGGATCATGCCAATCTTAGGACCAGCGATAGGTGGCATCCTGGTCACCTACTCGAGTTGGCCTGCGGTATTTGTTTATATGGCTACCTTTGCACTCATGATCCTGGTCATATCCGGATTTTTCCTGCGCGAAACACTACCCGAAAAGGATATGAACGCGCTAAAGCCATTCCATCTGGCAATGAACTTCAAGACCATGCTGCAGGATCCGAAATTTCTGGCCTATACCGCCTGCACTAGCCTCTCGGGCGCGGGACTTATGGCCTTTTTGGCAACAGTCCCCAATATCCTAATTAACACCCTAGAATACGGCACTGACGGATTTGCGATACTCTTTGCATTGGTAATGACATGCAACATGTTTGCAGCTTTCGTCGGAGGAAAGTTAGTAATGAGGGTGGGCATCGACCGGCTACTGGGAACAGCGATGATCTTCGCTGGCCTCTCGTCACTAATTTTTTTCAGTCTGGCAGCAGCCGGCATTATGACCGCAGCTGCAATAATTATTCCCTTCACGCTCTTTAAGATGAGTGACGCCATGATTGGGCCTCAAGCAACAGCCGGCGCTTTAAGTCCGTTCCCACGAATGGCTGGCTCGGCATCTTCATTAACCGGATCCATTCGTCAAGTGACTGGTGCTGGTGCGGCGATCCTTGCTGGTTTATTTGACGATGGTACAAGCCTACCAATGGGAGTTGGCATTTTGTTGGCGGGCATAGGCCCGCTTGTGATCTATTACTTAGTAATTAGG
>CAXFCV010000309.1:0-7553 GCA_964000975.1 uncultured Rhodospirillaceae bacterium
CTTGGCTGAAGATGTCCACAATCGTCCCTTTTCTCTGCTGAGGGTCAGTCGGTGGCCTGATAGACAGTTCTGCCGTCAATCACGGTCCGAAGCACAGCTCCTTGAACTGGTCTGCCATCGAAGGGAGTGTTTTTTGCTTTGCTGGCTAAGTCGTCTGCGGTGACTTGCCAGCCGCGTTCCGGATCAAACACCGTCAAGTCTGCGGGCGCGCCGATTTCGAGCCGGCCGGCCTGGAGGCTCAATAAATCGGCAGGTGCAGATGTCACTTTCGTCAACGCTTCTAATATGGACAAATGGCCGTTGTGATATAGGTCTAATGTCACCGGTAGAAGTGTCTCCAAGCCGACACCGCCCGTAGCGGCCTGATTGAAAGGCAAACGTTTTGAGTCCTCATCCTGAGGCGCATGGTCGCTGGCGATGGCGTCTATGGTGCCGTCTTTAATGGCCTCAATAACGGCCAACCGATCTTCTTCGCTTCGGAGCGGTGGTGATAATTTGGCGAATGTTCGATAATTGCCAACAGAAGTCTCGTTAAGTGCAAAATAAGGCGGTGCTGTGTCGCATGTTACACGTAGTCCACGTGACTTTGCCCTGCGGATGGCGTCGATGGCGTCTGTCGTGGAGATATGTGAAAAATGTAATTTACCACCGGTCATTTCTACGAGCCGGATATCCCGCTCCACTGTAATGGTTTCTGCAACTGGCGGAATGCCGGAAAGACCCAATCGTGTTGCCATTTCGCCTGAATTCATGACGCCGCTCGCGAGGGATGGCTCCTCCGGGTGCTGGATGATAAGCAGATCAAAGGTCCGAGCGTAGGTGAGTGCACGCCGCAAAACCTGTGCGTTCGCGATGGCCTTCTCTCCATCGGTGAAGGCCAAGGCGCCATATTGGGACAGCACCCCCATTTCGGTGATCTCTTTGCCTTCCAGGCCTTTTGTCACGGCAGCGTACGGATAGATCTTACTGAGCCCGATTAGGCGCGCCCGTCGTGCGACAAATTCGACAACTGACATGTCTTCGATTATTGGATCCGTGTTAGGGAGGCAGACCATGGTCGTGACCCCGCCCGCAGTCGCGGACATCCCAGCGGATTTAATAGTGCCTTTGTGTTCTGCGCCGGGTTCTCTGATTTGAACGCGCATATCGACGAGGCCTGGCGCCAGGCAGTGGCCGGCGCAGTCAATGGTGGGGATGTCTCCGGGGGCACCGTTTGCAAACAGTTGGGGGCCAAAGTCAGAGATCACCTCGCCGTCCGTTAAAACGGCACCGATTTCGTCCATTCCCGACGCTGGATTGAGCAAGCGGGCATTGATATAGGCCTGTTTACCTAAATCAGCGTCGGGCCTAGCATCGGTCCAGTTACCGTTCATGAGGGGGCTCCGGGCGATACATCACAAGTCATGTCTCTCTTCCTGAAGGTTATGGGCAAGAATTTCGAGGCACGCCATCCGCACGGCCACGCCCATTTCCACTTGCTCGCGAATTACGCTTCGGCTGAAATCATCGGCCACAACCGAGTCAATTTCAACTCCTCGGTTCGCCGGACCAGGATGCATTATTAATGCATCGGGTTTGGCGACGGATAATTTTTCGTAGTCCAATCCAAAGAACAAAAAATATTCACGAATAGACGGGATAAAATTACCGTCCATCCGCTCGTTCTGAAGGCGCAGCACCATGATGATGTCGCAGTCCGCCAGGCCTTCCTTCATGTCATGAAACACATCTACTCCCAGTTGCCCGATATTGGACGGCAATAGCGTCAGAGGCGCGACGACGCGCACTCGGGCCCCCATCGTGATCAACAGGTGGATATTGGACCGCGCGACCCTAGAGTGAAGTATATCGCCACAAATGGCGATCTTCAGTCCCTCAAGCTTACCTCTCCGTCGGCGGATGGTAAGCGCATCCAAGAGGGCCTGTGTCGGGTGCTCGTGGCTACCATCTCCACCATTAATCACCGCGCAATGGACTTTTTCTGCTAGTAATTGCGTTCCGCCGGCTTCACCATGCCGGACTACGAGGATATCCGGGTGCATAGCGTTCAGGGTCATGGCCGTATCGATCAGGGTCTCGCCTTTTTTGATCGAGCTATTGGCGACAGACATATTGATTACATCCGCGCCGAGCCTTTTACCCGCCAGCTCAAATGATGTTCGGGTCCGGGTGGAGTCCTCAAAGAACAAATTAATAACGGTCCGACCTTGGAGAAGTTCTGACTTTTTGTTCGCTTGGCGGTTCTGATCAACATAGCGCTCTGCCGTGTCGAGAAGCGCTGTAATTTCGATGGGGGAGAGGCCTTCGATGCCTAATAGATGGCGATGGGTAAAATTTGAATTGGCAGAGTTGGAGGCCATAAAACGGCGTTATAGACTGGACAAAGTGCGCGGTCCAGCGCTTTAAGTGAGGGAGTCTAGAGCTCCCTGTAAAATATAGGTTGCGGCCATCTTATCAACCACTTGTGCGCGCCGCCGCCGGCTCATGTCGACCTCTTTTATCAAGAATCGTTCCACAGCCGACGTTGACAGGCGTTCATCCCAAAAGGAAATATGTGTGTCAAAGGCACGGTTAACATTGGCGGCAAATTGCCGGACGGACTGGCAGGCGGGGCCTTCTGTACCGTCCATACTCACCGGTAGTCCCAGAATGAGCCCAGCGGCATCACGTTCGGTAACGGCCCGATGCAAGATCAGCATGTCGCTAGAGAATTTAGTCCGCCGGATAGTATCAATGGAACTGGCTACTTGGCGGGAACTGTCCGAAATAGCGAGCCCTATCGTCTTGCTTCCAATATCTAAGCCGAGAAGCCGCGCTTTGGAGGGAAGAGCCTCGACCATGTCTGCCAGCGTATCGTGAATCATGGCAGCGTTATGACGCAAAAGCTCTCTGGAATAAAGCCGCGAACCTCATGCAAAAGGCCGATTAGACTCCTGCGCGGGCTAATCGAAGGCTTCTTCCCAGGTTCCTTGGGTTGCTGCCTTTGAGTATTCTGTGGCACGGTTCTCAAAAAAGTTGGTGTGTTCCACCCCGTTTAAGATTGTGTCGAGCCAGGGTAGCGGATGTCCGTCAATTAGATAGATTGGTTGAAGACCTAATTGGGCCAGGCGGCGGTCGGCGATATAGCGAATGTAGGCTTTTATTTCATCCGCCGAGAGACCCTCTACCGGGCCGAGCTCAAAGGCCAGGTCCACGAAGGCATCCTCATGGGTGACAATGGTTTCGCAAGCTTTGTAGAGGTCACGTTGGAAATCCTGGGTCCAGATTTCAGGATTTTCTGAGACGAATGTGCGGAACAGCTTGATAATGGAGGCGCAATGCAGGCTCTCGTCACGCACCGACCAGGTCACGATTTGGCCCATACCTTTCATTTTATTGAGGCGCGGGAAATTTAGAAGGATGGCAAAACTCGCAAAGAGCTGAAGACCCTCAGTAAAGCCGCCAAATACTGCCAGCGTTTTGGCAATGTCTTCTTTGGACCCGACCCCAAATTTCTGCATATAATCGTATTTGTCCGTCATCTCCTTGTACTGTAGGAACGCGGAGTATTCTGTCTCCGGCATGCCGATGGTGTCTAGGAGATGTGAATAGGCAGCAATATGAACGGTTTCAATGTTCGAAAAGGCAGATAGCATCATCTGAACTTCGGTCGGTTTGAAGACCTGAGAATAATGCTTCATGTAGCAGTTATTAACCTCGATGTCCGACTGAGTGAAGAAACGGAAAATCTGGGTCATCAGGTGCCGCTCGCTCTCGCTAAGGGTGTGGTGCCAGTCCTTTACATCGTCGGCCAGTGGCACCTCCTCAGGGAGCCAGTGAACGCGCTGCTGGGTTAACCAGGCATCGTAACACCAGGGGTAGGAGAAAGGTTTATAAACCGGGCTTGCGTCTAGCAATGACATCTATTTTTTCCTTTTGATGGCTGGCACATATTATTGGCAAGCGATGCATTCTTCGTAATCGATTGTTTCTTGCGTGTCGGCGGTCTGCGCGACTATTGGAAGCTCCACTGATGGCACGTCCGGCAGTGGCATGTTAACGTTTACACCTCCGTTCGTCTGTCTAACGGGCTCCTGAGTAGAGACATCCTCTGCACGCTGGATCGACTTGGAGCGGCAGTAATATAGGCTCTTCATTCCTTGCTTCCATGCCTGATAGTGAATTTGGTGCAGGTCCCGTTTGTGTACGTCTGCCGACAGGAAGATATTGACGGATTGAGACTGGTCGACATGCGGCGTGCGGTCGGCTGCGAGTTCGATAACCCAGCGTTGATCAAGCTCAAACGCCGTCTTGAACACGTCTTTCTCATCTTGGGTCAGAAAATCCAGGTGTTGGACTGACCCCTCATTGACGGTTATGGAGGTCCAAGTTTCCTCCTCATCTTTGCCCTTCTCCGCAAGCAGTTTTTTGAGATGCCGGTTGCGAACACTGAACGAACCCGACAAGGTTTTGTGCGTAAAGCTATTGCCGCTTATCGGCTCTATCCCAGGAGAGGCGCCGCCGCAAATAATAGAAATGCTGGCTGTAGGGGCAATGGCAGTTTTGTTGGAGAACCGCTCGAGCATGCCGTAGTCTGCTGCATCCGGGCACGCACCTCGTTCGTCCGCCAGGACCCGGGAAGCATTATCCACGCCTGTTTTTATGTGGCGGAACATCTTTAGGTTCCAGGCTTTTGCCATGGCAGACTCAAATGGCACATTGTTGGCCTGCAAGAAAGAGTGGAACCCCATGGTGCCAAGGCCCACAGAACGTTCACGCATGGCGGCGTATTTTGCCCGCTCCATACCGTCGGGGGCGTTGTCAATAAAGTCCTGCAGGACGTTGTCTAGGAAACGCATAACGTCTTCGATGAAGACTGGGTTATCTCTCCATTCGTTGAAAGTTTCCAGATTAAGAGATGATAAGCAGCAGACTGCCGTGCGTTCTTGTCCCAAATGATCAATGCCGGTGGGAAGCGTGATCTCGCTGCACAGATTGGATGTTTTTACCGAGAGACCCGCAAGCTTGTGATGTTCCGGAATGGCGCGGTTTACCTGATCAGAAAACACGATATATGGCTCACCTACTTCGACGCGCGCCGTTAGTAGCCTGATCCAGAGCGCACGAGCAGAGACTTTGCGGATGGGTGCCTGGTCCTTTGGGCTCAGTAAGGCCCATTCCTCGTCATTTTCAACAGCCCGCATAAAGGCATCTGGGACGAGTACACCATGATGCAAATTGGGCGTCTTGCGATTAGGGTCGCCCCCAGTGGGGCGACGGATTTCAATGAACTCCTCAATTTCTGGATGGGAAATCGGAAGATAAACCGCCGCCGACCCTCGCCGAAGCGAGCCTTGACTGATGGCCAGCGTCAAGGAATCCATCACCCGGATAAAAGGAATCACGCCTGACGTTTTTCCAGAAACGCCAACCTTTTCGCCGATGGAGCGAAGATTGCCCCAATAGCTGCCAATGCCGCCCCCGCTTGAAGCAAGCCACACATTTTCTGTCCAAAGGCCGACGATGCCGTCCAGGCTATCACTGCTCTCGTTAAGAAAGCACGAAATGGGCAAGCCCCGATCTGCCCCACCATTGGAGAGCACGGGCGTAGCCGCCATGAACCAGTGATTGCTCAGGTAATCATAGATGCGCTGGGCGTGAGCATCATCATCTCCGTAGGTGCTGGCGACACGTGCAAAAAGGTCTTGAAAATCCTCGCCCGGGAGCAAGTAACGGTCTGAAAGCGTGGCTTTGCCAAAGTCGGTTAGCTTGGCATCCCGCGATTTGTCGGTTTTGACGCTTGGGCCTTTGGTTGTTTGAATTGTTGAATCTAGCACCTGTGCCTCCGTTGCTCTACAGAGCGTTTCGTTTTGCTCCTCAGAGCGTTTTCTAAAAGCGGGGCTGCCGAAGAAATGACTCAGACCGAGTCAAAGCCCCAATACGTGCCTTTCGGGAAGGTGAGTTTCCCCCCAAAAAAAATCAAAGAAGATTTAGGCGTTTGACCCTCATTGTTCGTTTGCCCCCGTCCACTCTGCTTAAAGGCCGCAAAAACGCGGTGTTTAGTATTGAGACCAGCAGATCGGAGTTGGCCGCTGTCTTTATTTACCGCGTTATACGCGGCTTCAGAGGCCTATTCGCTCGCTAAAACTAGCCGAAATTCGCCGAGTTTGCAGGACTTTTACCAAATGGTCCCGGTTGCCTTGCGCTTCTCAATACCCCCAAATCGCTCTCGTGGGGCCTTTAAACATACTATATATAGTATGGAAAATTAAAAAACCGTCAACAAATTGTTTACTTAAATCATAAAATTTTTTTGGTCGGGGTCGGCGATGGAAAATTTTCTAAAAATACATGGTCACCGCGATGCCGGGTTTTGGCCAGCTTTTGAAACATGTTCAGAGAATGTTCTCAATATCTGTTTACGCGCTCTAATGGCGGCCTGTGTCCCTTTGGTCTTCCTCAACCCATGGGACAACTTCTTACTTTTGATAGTTGCCTGCGACTTTGAGCACAGGCCAGCAACTTTATGAGAGAGCGTATCAGAACATATTCCTCACGATCAGCATGAATTCCGCAATAGCGAAGGCCACTGGAATTATCCTTGAAATTCATCTGGCTGGTGATACGTTCCGCGCGTCTTATCGTCCCCGGCCCTGCCGGACCAACAATGAATTACTTTGAGAGAAAATCCATGGCTCTTGATGAGGCCACTGTCCGGAATATTGCTAAGTTAGCCCGCATTAGAGTTCCCGAGGCCGAGGTCTCCAGTCTGGCTCAGGAACTTTCCAATATACTCGATTGGATTGAGCAATTGAATCAGGTGGATACAGACGATGTGACGCCTATGACCAGCGTGACTGATACGGTTATGTCCAAGCGAGCGGACGAGATCACAGATGGTAATTATTCGGACAAAGTGCTGGCAAACGCCCCAAATCCAGAGGGTCCGTTTTTTACAGTTCCTAAGGTCGTTGAATAATGTCTGATTTGACGGACGTGACCATTGCAGCGGCCCGGGACGGTCTTGATTGCGGTGACTTTTCATCCGAGGAACTGACGGCAGCCCATATTAGCGCTCTCGAGGCGGCCCGTGACTTGAACGCCTTCGTCACGGAGACTTCGGATGTTGCTCTATCGAGGGCGCGGGCCTCAGATGACCGCCGCGCCAGAGGAGATGCCGCGAGCCCCCTAGACGGAATTCCCCTCGCCATCAAGGACCTATTTTGTACCGAAGACGTGCTGACCACGGCTTCCTCTCACATTTTGAACGGCTATGTTCCTTCGTATGAGTCGACCGTTACCCAAAATTTGCGAGCCGCCGGGGCGGTCATGCTGGGTAAGACCAATATGGATGAATTTGCCATGGGGTCCGCAAACATTACGAGCTATTACGGCCCGGTAAAGAACCCCTGGACGCTCGATGACGGCAAGGATCGGGTGCCGGGCGGATCGTCTGGCGGGTCGGCCGCTGCGGTTGCCGCCCACATTGCCTTGGGCGCCGCCGGTTCGGATCCCGGGGGCTCGATCCGCCAGCCAGCATCATTTTGCGGCATCGTTGGAATGAAACCCACTTA